>NZ_JAIWOI010000226.1 GCF_020217005.1 Rheinheimera sp.
GCTGACTTTTCGATTGGCTTGCGAAACACCTGCTGGAAACGAGCTTCAGTACCTAATAACCCAGGCAAGACAAAATCAAACAAAGCTTTAAGTTCACCTAAGTGGTTTTCCAGCGGTGTGCCCGTTAAAGCCAGCTTAAAGTCAGCTTTGACTAATCTCGCGCTTTGCGCCGACTGTGAACCGGCATTTTTAATATGCTGAGCTTCGTCCAGCGCCATCAGACTGAAGTGATGTGTCTGGTAATAAGCTAAGTCCCGCACCAATAGCGGATAACTGGTGACTATCAAATCGTAGTTCTCCAGCTGGTCAAACAGCGCCTGACGTTTGGGGCCATATAAAGTCAGTACTTTCAGCGAAGGCGCAAATCGGGCGGCTTCCTGTGCCCAGTTCCCTAATAAGCTGGTTGGGCAGACGATTAACGCAGGATGTTTTAGCAAACCTGATTCTTGCTGATGTAGCAAAAACGCCAGAGTTTGCACCGTTTTACCCAGGCCCATATCGTCGGCCAAAATACCGCCTAAACCAAAACGGCGCAGAAAACAAAGCCAGCTTAATCCTTGCTGCTGATAGGATCGCAGTTGAGCTTTTAAACTAAGCGGCGCTTTGACATCTTCAATGCCGTCAAAATGATGCAACTGAGTGACCAATTGCTGCAAACGTCCGGCATTTAAATAACGGATTTCTTCTGCTCCGGGGCCAGGCAATAAAGCGGCTTTGTAATCCGGCAACTCTATTTCGCCCGGTGTTTTTTTCAGATTCAGCAGCTCAACTATGGTGTCGATCAAGGGCTGGATCAGACTGACAGGCAAAGGCAATTTGCCCTGAGGTAAACTGAGCCACAAGGTTTCATCGGCCGCTGGCAAACCATAACTACGCAGCCACTGAGTGATTAAAGGCAAAAGCGGAATGTGTTGGCCGTCAATTTCCACCTGAATAGCTAAACCAAAACCACCGGTGTGTTTGTCTGTCACTTCCAGATAGGCTTTGGCGTGGATCACCGCCTGATTAAAAGCTTTGTCCTGCTCAATACTCCAACCTTGTTGTTTTAACTCTGGCACAGCCTGCAACAAAGGCTGCCAAAGCAGTGGATTTTCTGGCCCTTCGCCGCAGTCAAAATAGGGGGTTGCAGACTGCTCAACTGGCACAGAGCGCAAACCATACACAGATAGAGTTTCCAGTGCTTTGATTTCGCTGTCGCGATCACGGCGGATAAAGACCGTCTGATTATCCAGTTGTAGTTGCGTCTGGGATTGCTGTAAATCCAGTGGCAATAAATGCGGGCCATAGGCCATTTGTAAAACAGCCACAGCTTTGCTGACTTTGTTTTTTTGCGTCAGCAATTTAAGTTGCAACACAGGCCTTGGTTTGCTTTCAATTTTTTGTACCGCACTGTCATCCGGCATAGGTAAATTCAGCGTGGGGAAAATTTGCTGCAGCCGTTTCATGCTGTCTGGCAAAACGCTGGCTGGTACAGGTGGCATCCGCATTAAAAGTTTTAACTCGCGGCCTGTGATCTCACTTTCAAGTAAACCCAACTGATTGTTGACGAGGTCGAGATAACAAGGCGGATCTGTATAGATCAGTTCCAGTTCCTTATCTTTGGGCATCAGTTGCAATAACTGCCAGCCTGCTTTGCTTTTGAGCCAGCGTAATTGCAGTGGCAACGTCTCACTCCAGCTCAACTCGCGGCGTTCTTCGTCCAGCACACAACGGCCTGTTTCCAGCATTTTTAACAGCAGCTGATAACCCCACTGATCCTCCAGCAAGGCCTGGCGACGTAAGTCAAAAGCAAAAAATTGTTGCAATAACCTGTAGTCGTCTTCGGCCAGCCATAAAGGCCTTACCTGCCCAGCCAGTTCACTTTGGGCAATGATTTTACCCTTGCTGTAACTGCCATTTTTGGCTTGCTTTACCCTTTTCGGCAGCAACTGCAAACCCAGACTACTTGGGCGCAATTCATACAAAACAGTATCTTCAGTCTTTACTGTGTTTGCCGGAGGATTGTATTGCTCAGCTTCACTAAACCACTGATTAAGCTGTCGCACCGGCTGCTGCACAGCTTTTTGCTGCAACTGATCCAACTGATGTTTCAATTTCAGTAAGGCAGCCAGCACATGTTTGCATCTGTTGCCTTCAGAGCAGGTGCAGGAGTCTGTCAGTTGCACCTGACCATCGCGCTCCGAAATAGAAATCAGCTGTTTAAAAGGACTAAAACCATCACCCCAGACCTGACTGCGAATTTGCGAAAAGTCAGGCTCGTAATCCAGCTGCACCACTTTTCCGGCCAAAAAATAAGCCCGCGCCTTATGAAAGGTGGCAGGGTGAAACCAGAGTTGTAGCTGCTCAGAAGAGACAGGAAAAACAAAATCAGCCGTCATACGCCAAATTTTTTAAAACCAAATGGCGTTTATGCTACCTCAATTTGCTGAACAGCCAAAGCAAAGTCCTTGCACTTTCGCCTCCCCCCACACAACAACAAGAGCACCAAAGTAGAAACAGGAAAAATAACCTAAAATTTATTTTAAATAAAATCAGTAACTTATCAAAAATAAGAAAAATATAAACTTTATAACACCTTTATTTTGGCCTGAAAAATGAAACATCGTCTAAGCTCAGGGCGACAGATAAATACCTGTTATACCAACAAAAAACAGCTGCAAAAACATAAGCACACAAAGGATTGCCGCATGTCTCAGCACTACAGCCCGGAAAAACAAGGCCAACAATCTGATCTATCGCCAACGCAGTTTTGGTTGTCTATTGCATTATTTGCCACTTTGGTTATCGCCAGCTTTTTAAGCTTTGAGCAGCAAATAAGGCTTTGGATCACAGAACTGGGCCAGCTCACTACCGATAGTCACTTTTCCATACTGAGCTTTGCCTTGCTGTTAGTGTTGATACTGGCTCTGGATGTGTTACTGCCTGTGCCATCCAGTATGATTGGCTTGGCTGCTGTCGCTTTGTTGGGGCCTGTAACAGGTAGCCTGGTAATTTTTACCGGACTGACTATGGGTTGTATTTTGGGTTATCTGCTCGGTGCAGGGTACCTGCGCCTGCTCAGCCGGACCTGGCTCAGCCCGGCAGAAAAACAGAAAGCCAGTACCATGCAGACTCATCTCGGAGGCACAGCTCTGGTGCTGCTCAGAGGAGTACCAGTTTTGGCCGAAACATCTGTATTAGCCGCTGGCATGCAAGGGTATCCGGTGCGCCAGTTTTTGCTGCTGACTATGTTGGCCAATTTTGGGCTGGCCATGGCATACGGCTACATAGGTACTGCACTGGCAGGTGAAGAAGCCTTTTGGCTGGTGGTGTTGTCCGCCATGGTATTGCCGGGCCTCTTTATGCTGGCGTCCTGGTTCTGGTCAAAAAGGACAAGTCAATTAAATCAAAACTCCGTTAACGCAACTCCAAACCTAATGGCTCAGTTCGAGATCAGCTATCAATTTCCTGTGATATTCAGCGAACAAATTTTCGCCACTGCGAACCTGACTTTACTGGATTTACTGTACCCCAAATCCCAACCATCAGCCCCTGCAACTAAGGTATTAATTTTTGCAGATGCCAGCCTGCTGCAGGCTAATCCGGACCTCGCCAGAGATATTCAGCGCTATTTCGACTTTTATGCGCAGGAATTAACTTTACTGGCCGGGCCTATAGCACTAACAGCGGGTGAGCAGACAAAACAACAGCCAGTGCTGGATCAGTTGTACCAGTTGCTGCTGCATCACGGCATAGACAGACATAGTTGGGTTTTAGCGCTAGGCGGCGGAGCTACTTTAGACACTGTAGGCTATGCCTGCTCTACCTTTCACCGGGGCATTCGCATGGCGCGTATCCCGACAACTGTGCTGGCGCAAAACGACGCCGGAGTTGGAGTTAAAAACGGCATTAACGCTTTTGGCCACAAAAACTTGTTAGGTTGTTTTTGTCCACCTGATGCCGTGATCAATGATTTTTCACTATTGAGTTGTTTACCACAACGAGAGCGTATTGCCGGACTGGCTGAAGCCATCAAAGTTGCCGCTATTAAAGACACAGAGTTTTTTTGCTGGCTGGAACAACATCACAAAGAACTGCGGCTATTTGCCGGACAAGCCAGTAAATACGCTATTTATCGCTGCGCCCAACTGCATTTGGAAAAAATCACTCAGGGTGGCGACCCCTTTGAACGAGGCAACGGCAGACCTTTGGATTACGGCCACTGGTCTGCACATAAACTGGAGAATTTAAGCCATTACAGAGTTCGGCATGGCGAAGCCGTTGCCATAGGTATGGTGCTGGATGCCTTGTATGCCGTGCAATTGGGCTGGCTAGGTCAAACTGAAGCTATGCGTCTGATCCACTTGCTGCGACAGCTTGGTTTTAGCTTGTGGCAACCTGAGCTGGCCGCCACTGACGCTAAGGGTATGCCATTAATCCTGGCTGGCCTGGAAGACTTCAGACAACATTTGGGCGGTGAGCTCTCTATCCCATTACTCACCCGGCTCGGTGCTTACCAGAATGTCCACGAAATTCAGCTGCCTTTGATGCAGCAAGCACTGTTACAACTGGCAGAACTTGGGCAACAACCAGATGGCTCTTTGCAGTGGTGCCCTTTATGAGCAGCGAACTGAAAGTGTGGCTGGATCTAGGCCGGGTTTCTAATTTACCCAGTGTCTGGACCAATGTACTTGCCGCTGCATTACTGACTGGCGCAGGGCAACATTATGCGACCTGGAACTGGTCTATCAGCATAGCTGGTCT
The DNA here is from genome assembly GCF_020217005.1 of Rheinheimera sp. GTDB lineage: Bacteria > Pseudomonadota > Gammaproteobacteria > Enterobacterales > Alteromonadaceae > Pararheinheimera. The sequence goes on from NZ_JAIWOI010000226.1 coordinate 4,744, forward strand.
GCTGCCAGCAACCATGTTGGCATTATCTCTGATGTATGTCGGAGGCATGCTGCTGAATGATGTGTTTGATGCAGACTGGGATAAACAGCATCAAAATCCGAGGCCAATAAATCAGGGCAGAGTCAGACAAGAACTAGTACAGACTGTTGCTGTTTTTTGTCTGGCTAGTGCTGTTTTTTTAATTCTGATACTGGCCTGGCTCAAAAATGGAGCTGCAGATCTCTGGCCAAGTCTGGCGGCCAGCTTATTTTTACTGCTGGTCATTTGCGCTTACAACCTCTGGCATAAACAATTCCGCCATAGTGTCTGGCTGATGGGGCTCTGTCGTTTTGGTGTTTATCTGGTCGCGGCGACTCTGGTGGCTACACCTGATCTGCAACTGTTAATGGCTGGCGCCGTGTTGGCTGGATTTATTGCTGGAGTCACCTATCTGGCGCAGCAGGAACATCAGAATCAGTTAGATCAGCGCTGGCCTGTGCTCTTGCTGTTCTCTCCTTTGTTGCTGGCGTTACATCAACCTGAACACCTGCTGTTTTGGCTTCTACTACTGTTCTTCACAGTCTGGATCCTCTGGATTAGCACCAGTTATTTAACAGCAGCTCAGCTCAGGGTCCGCCCGCTGATAGGCCTACTGCTTGCCAGTATTCCACTGCTGGATGCCTTAGTGCTCGCCAGTGTTGGCCAGTGGCAGGCCAGTTTGCTTTGTATAGTGGTTTTTGCATTGCTGCCGCGCTTCCAGCTCTGGGTCAGAGCCAGCTAAATGCTTCAGACAAAGCTAAGGAGACCTGCGCTAATGCTGATCCCCAACCATTCACAGAGCCAGCAATTAGAAGCGCTACTAAACTCAGAGTTAGATAGTGCGGCTTCCGACTGGCTGCAACATCAATTGCAGCAGATTTCAGCGGCAAAGACCAAGTCTGACGCTTTGTTGCTGGCCAGCGCTCAAACCAGACGTCAAGTCGGCGATGCAGTGGTACAAAGCGTTTTACCTGGCGACTGGACTTTAACCCAATTGGCCAGAGTGTTATTGCTGGCGCGGGCACTGCATACAGATGCATTGTCAGAACCTGAGCTGCTTTTCCGGCAGGTATTTCGCAGCTCAGATGATGACGAAAAAATAGGCTGGCTCAAAGCGCTGAGCTTTTTTGACCCCAATGGTCTGCTGCAGGATTTGGCCATACAGGCCGGCCGCACCAACAACAGCCAGGTATTTTCTGCAATTGCGTTACATAACCATTATCCAGCCCGTCACTATAAATCCAATGCATTTCATCAACTTGTACTCAAGGCCTTGTTTATGGATTTGGATATCAGAGCCATCTCAGGGTTACAGCAGCGGCAGGATCAACAGTTAAGCCGATTAGCATTTGAACTGGTGGCAGAGCGGCTGGCAGCTGGGCGTAATCCACCGGCAACAATAGCTTTTGCCATTTTGTTGAAGCATTTAGATCAAACACAACATCAACTGATTCATCAGCTTTTGACCAGTTCAGCACACCAGCATTTCTGGCGACAGGCTGCACAGCAACAAGGGTTCGAACAGCCACAATTATTTCAACTCACACAACAAGGACCAGATTTATGCTGAAGTTTTTTGATCCTCATATCCATATGGTGTCCAGAACCACAGACGACTATCAGAATATGGCCGCCGCTGGCATCACGGCTGTGATTGAACCGGCTTTCTGGCAAGGTCAGGCCCGAACTTCAGTCGGTAGTTTTATTGATTATTTTGATACCTTGCTGGGCTGGGAACGATTCCGTGCCAGCCAATTTGGCATTCATCATTTTTGTACTATGGGCCTTAACCCAAAAGAAGCCAACGATTTGTCTCTGGCCGATGAAGTTTTGGCTCTGCTGCCACGTTATCTGCAAAAAGACGGTGTACTGGCCGTGGGCGAAATAGGCTACGACGACATTACCCCAGAAGAAGACCGTTTTTTAGCAGCCCAATTGGAGCTGGCTAGAATTCATAACCTGCCTGTGTTAGTGCATACCCCACACAGAGACAAAATTGGCGGCACCAAACGCACTTTGGCAGTGATACGCGACGTGGGTATAGCTGAACATATGGTAGTGATTGACCACTTAAACGAGCTGACCTTACCGCTGGTGCTCGACAGCAACTGCTGGCGCGGTCACTCCATTTACCCCAATACCAAAATGTCCGAACAACGGATGGTGGCATTGCTGAAGCAGTACGGCACTGAACAAATGATTGTTAACAGTGCCGCTGACTGGGGGATCAGCGACCCACTGAAAGTTCCTAAAACAGGCCAGGCCATGCTGGACGCAGGTTTTACAGAACAGCAGGTTGAACTGGTGCTGTTTCACAATCCTGTGGATTTTTTTGCGCAAAGTGGGCGGCTGGATAAGCAGCTGGTCAGCAGTCCTTTGCGTATCGACCAAAGTCAGCAATGGCAGGAGAACTCTGCGCTGCGTGGTCAGGAACCCATCATAGAAAGGACAAACAAATGACTGGGCAGGCGTCCTCATTCTGGCAGCCCGGCGAACTGGGGTATTGCAGCAATGTGCATGCTGGCGAAAGCCTGACAGAAGTCATTGCCAACTTCAGCCGTTTTATCGCGCCTGTGCGGCAGCAGCAACAACTGGAGCAACTGGATTCAGGTTTGTGGCTAAGTGCTGCCGCGGCCGCTGAATTACAGCAACCCGCGGCATTGTTGTTGTTTCAACAGCAACTCAAGCAGCATGGCATCCGCTTAACTTCACTCAACGGTTTTCCTTTTGGCAACTTTCATCAGGCCAAAGTAAAAACCGGCGCTTATTTGCCAGATTGGTCTGAACCAGAGCGCCTGCACTACAGCAAACAACTGGCAGCCATTCTGGCCAATTGTTTGCCGGATGATTGCGGGCAGGGCGTTATCTCCACTGTACCTTTGGGTTATCAGGCGCACTGGAGCGCAGCAAAGCAGCAAAAGGCAGAGCAACAATTGCTGCAATTCACTCACTATCTGGCTGAGTTAAAAGCTACTACAGGCAAACGGATTTTGTTTTGTCTGGAAATGGAGCCGGATTGTGTGCTGCAGACCACAGCTCAAAGCCTGGAGTTTTTCCGGCATTGGCAACAGCTGGACCCCAATCAAGAGTTTTTAGGCTTATGTTTTGATGTCTGTCACCAGGCTGTATTGCATGAAAACTGCTACCAGTCGCTGACAGAACTGCATCAGGCTGGCATTGCAATAGGCAAAATTCAGCTATCCAGTGCGCTGGTGTTGAAACTGGACAAACTGAATTGGGCCAGACGTTCCGAAGTACTGGCACTGCTGGCTGATTTTGCCGAATCGACCTACCTGCATCAGGCAAAAGCCTTATCCGCTGACGGCCAGTTACAGCAATGGGCCGACTTACCCGAAGCCCTGTGGCGGCCTGATCAATGGCTGGAACACTACAAAGAATTGCGGGTGCATTTTCATTTGCCGCTGTTTCATCAGCAATTGCTGTTGCCCGAACTTTGTGGCAGCCAAGCCGCGTTACAACAATGTTTTGATTTCCTGCGGGATCACAAAGACTGCCATCCGGTGCTGGAAGTGGAGACTTACAGCTGGAATGTATTACCCCAGGCTTTAAGGCCCGATGGAGATGCAGCTTTAATTGCGGGCATAGCGCAGGAGTTGAGCTGGGTTTGGCAGCAACTGCAACAACGCCAATTGTTGCAGCAATCAGAAGGACTCAGCCATGTCAGCTAAACACAGGCAGTCAGAACGCCAGCCGTTAATAGTGGTTAATGTTGTGGCCTTAACTCCGGCTTTGCTGGGGGAACATAGCCCAAGGCTGAATCAGCTGATAGCCCAAGGCGAAAGTTGTGCTTTAGAAGGTGTTTTTCCGGCCCTGACCACCACAGCGCAGGCCAGTATGCTGACAGGTTTACCACCCGCAGGGCACGGCATAGTGGGCAACGGTTGGTATTTTCGCGATCAGGCCGAAGTACGGTTTTGGCTGCAACCAAATAGTCTGATGCAAGGTGAAAAAGTCTGGCATGAACTGAAAAAGAATATCCCGGATTTTCGCTGTTCTCAGCTGTTCTGGTGGTACAACATGTACGCCGATGTCGACGCAGCTATTACCCCACGCCCCCACTATCCGGCGGATGGCCGCAAGATCTTTGGCTTGTATTCAGAGCCGGCCTCATTGCAACACTTTATCGAAACCAAACATGGCCCTTTTCCATTCCAGCACTTTTGGGGACCTGCAGCTGGTATAGCCTCCAGTCGCTGGATAGTGGACTGCGCCATCAGCGAATTCTCGTTAAATAAGCCAGATCTGCAGTTAGTGTATCTGCCCCATCTGGATTACAACCTGCAACGACTTGGCCCAGACGATCCGGCGATAAAACAGGATGTCCGGGCCATAGACACTGAAATTGGCCGGCTGGTCGACTTTGCCCACAGTCAGGGCGCGGCCTTAATGCTGCTGTCGGAATACGGCATAGAGCCGGTGCAGCAATCTATTTCACTAAACCGTATTTTGCGGGCCGAAGGTCTGTTGCAGGTGCGTCAATCCTTGCATTGGGAACTGTTGGACGCAGGAGCCAGTAAAGCCTTTGCTGTAGCAGACCACCAAATCGCTCATATCTACCTAAAGGAGCCAAAGGATGCGGAAAAGGTAAAAATTTTGCTGGAACAAGTGACAGGTGTCGACAGAGTATTGGATCAGTCCGAGCAGCAGGAATTGCAAATCCAGCACAGCCGCAGCGGCGATTTGCTTGCTGTCGCCCAGGCTGGGTACTGGTTTGATTATTACTATTGGTTCGACGACAACAAGGCCCCCGACTTTGCCCGCACCGTCGATATTCACCGCAAACCTGGTTATGACCCGCTGGAACTCTTTATTGACCCTGAAATTCGTTTTCCCAAACTGCGGGTGCTGCAGCGTTTGCTGAAGAAAAAACTGGGGTTTCGCATCTATATGGACCTGATCCCATTGGACACCAGCCTGGTCAAAGGCAGCCATGGCCGACCAGCCAGCTCAGCCTTAACCGGGCCTATGTTAATCCAGAGTAAAAAAACCGGCCTTGCGGCCAGCCTACCTATGACAGCAGTAAAACAACTGATCCTACAGCATTTTTTAGGATGCCCTTGCGAACAAAAAAAGCCATCTAAGGAGATTTTATGTGGAGAATAGCAGCTATTTTTCTGCTGGCATTAGCGCCCGCCGCTTGTCAGGCTCAAAGCCAACAAAGCCGTTTTGACTGCAGTAACTTTTTTACCTACGGCGCATCAGCTTCAGCCACCTTGCA
>NZ_JAIWOI010000231.1 GCF_020217005.1 Rheinheimera sp.
CAAAACGGCTGTCCGCTACCACAACTTGGTAAAATGGACGCTTTTTCGCGCCACCACGTTGTAAACGAATAGTTACCATACCGTCCTCTAATAATCGTTCAGGATTTAAAAAAATAACAAACCCCGCGGTCAGACCGTGGGGTCGGTGAATTGTACGGATTTTTGCCTGCTTTGCAAGGTTTTTCGGGCTTTGGCCGCATATTTCAGCTTTTGCCAAAGGCCAGCCACAAAGCGCAGCTGCTGTGCTTAACGCGGCGGTAATAGACCTGGTGGTAACTTACCCCCCATACCTCGCATCATCTTCATTAAGCCGCCTTTACCAGACATCTGCTTCATCATTTTCTGCATTTGGGTAAATTGCTTCAGCAATTGATTCACGTCCTGTACTTGAGTACCAGAACCACTGGCAATACGTTTTTTGCGCGAGCCTTTAATCAGATCCGGAAACAAGCGCTCCTTTTTCGTCATGGAATTAATAATGGCTTCCATTTTATTGAACTGCTTATTGCCCATCTGATCCATAGCACCGGCCGGCAGATTCTTCATGCCCGGTAATTTATCCAGCATCGACATCATGCCGCCCATACTGCGCATCTGTACCAATTGGTCACGGAAGTCTTCTAAACTAAAGCCCTGCCCTTTCATCACTTTGGCAGCCACTTTGGCAGCCTGCTCTTTATCGACCTTCTGCTCGATTTGCTCAATCAAGCTCATCACATCGCCCATCCCCAGAATACGGGAGGCAATACGATCCGGATGGAAAGGCTCTAAGGCGTCAGTCTTTTCGCCCATACCGATAAATTTAATTGGCTTGCCTGTGATATGACGAATAGATAAAGCAGCACCACCACGTGCATCACCGTCGGCTTTGGTCAGTATCACACCAGTTAAAGGCAGAGCTTCATTAAAAGCTTTAGCCGTATTGGCCGCATCCTGACCTGTCATGGCGTCGACGACGAAGAGCGTCTCTATAGGCTTAACTGCGGCATGCAGGGCTTTTATTTCCCCCATCATCTCATCGTCAACGTGCAGACGACCTGCAGTGTCGACCAGCAGCACATCAAAAATTTGTAAGCGGGCGTGAGCTATAGCAGAGTTCACTATATCTATAGGCTTCTGACTCACATCGCTGGGGAAAAACTCAACCCCCACTTCTTTTGCCAGCGTCTCTAATTGTTTAATCGCAGCCGGACGGTAGATGTCAGCAGACACCACTAATACTTTTTTCTTCTTCCGCTCTTTTAAGAATTTGGCCAGCTTAGCCACAGAGGTGGTTTTACCCGCACCTTGTAAACCTGCCATTAATACAACAGCTGGCGGCTGCACATTGAGTGCCAGCTCTTCGTTGGCTTCGCCCATCGCATCTTCTAAAGCTTTGCGGACGATTTTCAGAAATTCCTGACCGGGTGTCAGACTTTTGCTAACTTCAATACCGACTGAACGCTCTTTGACCTGGTTCACAAAGTCACGTACCACAGGTAAAGCTACGTCGGCTTCCAATAAAGCCATACGCACTTCACGTAAGGTTTCTTTGATATTATCTTCAGTTAAACGACCACGACCGCTGATATTCTTCAGCGTTTTGGTTAAGCGGTCCGACAGGTTTTCAAACATAACTTAGCACCTGAGATACAATATGGCCGGATTATATCGTATAAAGCCATAGCGAGTAACTACTCAACAGACATCTTAGTACAAGCAGTCTTTCTGAATACCTAAGCTTGAGCTGTCAAATGCGAGTAATTTGCAATAGAATGTTAAATCTTCACGAATCAACAGGATCTGATTTATGTTAGTTGAGCTGTTACCCGGTGTGGCTTTGGTTGGTTATCTGCTGGCAACCGGTCTTGTCTTGTCACGTTTGGTGCATCCACAAGGTCCTAACTATAAATTGATGTTCAGTGCGGCTTTACTGGCTATTGTCAGCCATATGCTGTTTCTGGCTGATTCAATCTTTGCCGATTCGGGCCAAAACTTCAGTTTATTAAATGTCATTTCACTGGTCTGTTGGCTGATCAGTACTGCTATTACCATTACAGCACTTCGTACTCCTACGGTATTATTGCTGCCTATTGTCTATGGTTTCTCAGCATTGACGCAGCTGGCTGTTTTAATTTTGCCTGTAGAAGTGCAAATGCAGCACTTTGAACACAACCCTATATTACTGATGCATATCATAGTGGCATTTGTGGCCTATACCTTATTAATAGTGGCTACTTTACATTCTCTGCAAGTACACTACATCAGCAAGAAGCTGAAACAAAAAGACTTTATGTTGGGTAATCAATTTTTGCCTCCTTTGCTTCAAGTCGAACAACTTCAGTTCAGAGTGTTGTTATTAGGTACATTATTGTTGGGTTTGACCTTATTTAGTGGTGCGGCTTTTACTGACAATTGGCTGGCCGCTCATAACCTGCACAAAAACATACTAAGTTCTATCGCATTCCTGGTTTTTGTTGTGTTGTTATGGGGTCATGCCCAATTGGGATGGCGCGGTCGTCTTTCCATAGCTTTAACCTTTACCGGCAGTTTTTTGCTGACACTGGCGTATTTTGGCAGTCGTTTTGTCCGGGAAGTGTTGTTGGACCGTCTTGGATAAAGGCTTTTTCATGCTCAAAGGCTTTAAGGCTTGACTTGACTGCCGGTTCGTAATATCAAATAACTTCGATTAGACCTACAGGTACATTACTTTTGGACGATATCTCAACCAGCACCCTTTTTATTGTTCTGGGCTTGCTGGTGTTATGTTCTGCATTCTTCTCAGCTTCAGAAACCGGCATGATGTCGGTGAACCCATACAAGCTAAAACACCTTGCCAATGAGCAGCACAAAGCTGCACTGCGCGTCACAGCTATGCTGGACCGTCGTGACCGATTAATAGGTTTGATACTGGTTGGTAATAATCTGGTTAATATTGCGGCGTCGGCTATAGCCACAGTGATTGGTCTGCGGCTTTACGGCGACTATGGTATTGCCATAGCTACTGTTGCTCTTACAGTCATTATCCTGATTTTTGGAGAAGTAACGCCTAAAACTCTTGCCGCCTTGCATCCTGAGCGCATCGCGTTCCCAAGCTCTCTGGTTCTCAAACCATTGATGAAAGTGCTCTACCCTGCAGTTTGGCTATTGAACAAAATCTGCAATACCTTTTTAGGCTGGTTAGGTGTGAGTCCTGAACAGCACCACGGCAGCAGCTTAAGTTCAGAAGAACTGCGTACAGTAGTGCATGAAGCCGGAGCTTTAATTCCGCAGCAACACCAAAATATGTTGGTGGGTGTACTTGATTTAGAAAAAGCTACAGTGGAAGACATCATGATCCCCCGCAACGAGCTGGTTGGGGTCGATATCAACGACGAATGGAAAGACATAGTGCGTCAGCTGTCTAACACCCAGCACAATCGTATTCTGCTATACCGCGATAGTGTCGACGACGCCTTAGGTTTTATTCACAGCCGTGAACTGGCTCGACTGGCGCTGAAAGAACAACTGAATAAAGCCTCTTTACTTAGATCAGTACGGGAAATTTACTTTATCCCGGAAAATACACCGCTCAATACCCAGTTACATAAGTTTCAAAGCTCCAAAGAACGTATAGGCCTTGTCGTTGATGAATACGGTGATATTCAAGGTCTGGTGACACTGGAAGATATTCTGGAAGAAGTGGTTGGTAACTTCACCACGGATATCGCAGACAACCAAAATGAAGAAATTCAACCTCAGGCTGATGGTAGTTTTCTGGTGGACGGCGGCATTAACTTAAGGGATTTAAACCGGGACATGCAGCTGAACTTTCCTACAGACGGTCCTAAAACTCTGAATGGTTTAGTATTGGAGTATCTGGAAGAAATACCGGAAGCCAGTTTAGGGTTAACTCTGGCGGGCTGCCCTATGGAGATTATCGAAGTACAGGATAATATGATTAAAACAGTGCGGTTGATGCCGCACCTGCAGCAAGATTAGTAAGGGCGCTGGCCAGCGCCCTTTTCCACAACACCCAGTCTGGTTAGTCAAACAAACCAAAAAACCAGCCACTTTTGAATTCATCTTCGCAGCCCTGTAATTGCTGCTGATACATGGTTGCTCTTTGCTGTACCTTGCGGGCAGTTTCCATCAGCCAGCGTTTTTTATAATAGCTGCCGCGCTTATAACCGCCCCAGCCCTCGTGGTAATTCAGATACTGCGCATAAGCGTCTGACTTTGCTACCTTGTTGATACGGCTGCTTTTGTTGATATACCAACCCATAAAGTCCAGCGCATCCTCAAAGTTAGAGCGGGAAGCAAAATAACTGCCAGTTTCGCGGCCATAATCCTCCCAAGTTTCGTCTTTGACCTGAGCATAACCATAAGCTGTACTGGCCCGTCCCACAGGAATAAAACCAAACCAGTATTCCATAGGGGGTTGGGCATTGTGTTTAAAACTACTTTCCTGATACATCATCGCCATGGGCACATGAATGGGCACTTCCCATTGATCACGCATATCAGAAGCGGCGTCATACCAGTCATCATGTTCACGAAATATTTCGCATAAATCCGAGCTATTTTTAGGTGGAGCTGTAGCGCAGCCTGTCATCACTAAAGCTGCGGATAAGAAGAGTAAAGTTTTTTTAATTTTTTTCATCGGCTGCTGAACTTTTTAAAACACTACTCAGACTAACTTGATGAACGGATTCAACCAAGTTTTTGTTTTTCATCCCTGGATTATCCTTATCCTTAGTTTTCACGGTCAGTTTACTGGCCGTTTTTTTTGTCTGAATTTCACAGAACAGATAAAAAAGCCGGATATCAGATCCGGCTTGTCTTTATAAATCAGCAAAATACCGTTCAAGATACTGATCAAAACTAATATCATCAGCCTGCTCAATCTGCTGCTGTTCACGCAAAGATAGCGCCGCCATCTGTTCAAATTCAGCTTCAGTGTAAAGCTGATAGTCCATAGCCGCCAATTGTTGCCTGTACTGCTCAGCTAAAGCTAGCGCATAGTAGGGACTATCCTGCTGCTGCGCGACCAACCGACTTAATAACTTACCCGAATACGTTTGATTTGGATCGACCAGGCCTAAGTAAAACTCTTTAACCACAGCTTTGTAGGCATCTGCGCCATAAGCAGCATCCATCCATTCGGCAATAGGCATCAAATCAGCAAATAGTTGCTCTGCCCAATCAAGCATCAAACGAGGTTGGCCATTGTCGTTCAAATCCAGATTTTGTCTGCGGCCTTCAGTCACCACTTTACGCAAGTTCTGCTCAGTAACTGCCTGCTCTTGTGCAGATAAATCCGGGCTTTTTTCTAACAAACAGTAAATTAAAAACAAATCCAGAAAGCGCATTTGCTCGGCATTAATACCCACGGCACTGAATGGGTTCACATCCAAAGCCCGCACTTCAATATATTCTACCCCCCGGCGTTTTAAAGCGCAGGTTGGGCGTTCACCACTTTGAGTGGTGCGTTTAGGCCTGATGGTTGAGTAAAACTCGTTTTCGATTTGCAGGATATTGCTGTTCAGCTGCTGGTATTCACCGTCCACTTTAGTGCCAATAGATGCATATTCGGCCGAAGGTGTCGAAATCGCCTGGCGTAAGCCTTTAATGTAATCCGGCAAATTGTTGTAGCTGATATTTAAACTGGACTGAGCACTGTTGGTGTAACCCAAATCACTCATACGCAACGACGTAGCGTAAGGTAAATATAAGGAGCCTTTGCCAAGCGCCTGGAATTTATACTTGGGTTCGCGGCCCTGCAAAAATGAACTACACATAGCCGGAGAGGCGCCAAATAAATACACCACTAACCAGACATATCTTTTGTAGTTACGGATAAGGTGCAGATACTGGGCAGAAATAAAATCCTGCAGGCTTGAGGTATCTCCCAACAACTCTTGATACTGCTGCCAAAATGCTTCAGGTATTGAGAAATTAAAATGCACGCCACTAATGGCCTGCATCATACTGCCATAGCGATTTTTCAGGCCCTGACGGTAAACCGTTTTCATCCTGCCAACATTGGAGCTGCCATACTGGGCCAGACGGATCTCATCCTGATGGTCAATATAGCAAGGCATAGAGCCAGCCCAGAGTCTCTCTTCACCTATGTGGGATAAAGCAAACTTATGAATATCCGTCAGCTGTTTTAAGGTGATCTCAATATCGGTCTGTGCCGGTGTAATAAACTCCAACAAAGACTCGGAAAAATCAGTGGTAATTAAAGGATGAGTTAACGCAGAGCCCAGAGCTTTAGCATGATCGGTTTGAGCCAGTTGACCGTTGGGATTAATCCGCAAAGTCTCCCGCTCAATACCCCGTCTGATCCCTTTAATTGCAGTTTTAAATGACGTGGTGCCAAGTGCAGCCAGACGTTGTTCGAGGAAATGACTCAAGCTGATCCCTTATTCTGATAATTGAGCAGATGTTGAAATGGGGCGACTCAAATAAAAAAACAAGAGCAGCCACAGATTAAGTTTCTCTGCCATAACATGACGCTGTTTATTCTACTCTTCTTCAGATGCAGAGCCATAAGCTATTCTGCTTTTACGCGCAGCCTGCAACACCACAACCCGCATTATATCTTTCCACGACACTATACCTATAGCCACGTTATCCTGATCCGTTACCGGCAAACAACCAATATTATGCTTAAGTAATAAAGCCGCTGCTTTTACCACAGGATAATCTTCGGGCACTGCAATCACTGGGCTGGTCATCACATGCTTAATTTTACGGCTGGTCACAAAAATATCTAAAGTTTTTTCCGATGCAGCGTCCATTACCGGCGCTAAAGCCTTGAAATAATCTTTCACTGAAACTATGCCTACCAGACGCCGGCTCGCGTCAGCAACTGGCACATGTTGGAATTTGGACTGGTTAAAAATATCTTTCAACACCGACAAACTCATATCAGGGTCAACCATGGTCAATTTTCTGGTCATAATGGCAGATACTTGCATAATGCTCCTAAGCTCGCTTATCTGAGAGATCTTTGAAATAATGCCGCCGCTTTGATCCAGATTAACTGAATGATAAATAAAAAGGAAATATGCATGAACCGCCGCAACCAGCACATTGTTGACCAGGAAGTTCTGTACGACGCCGGACAAGAGTTAGTCTCAACTACAGACACACGAGGTGTCATCACTTACGCAAATCCAGCTTTTTGCCAGGTCGCAGGCTACTCTGAAGATGAACTAGTTGGTAAAAACCATAATCTGGTTCGTCATCCTGATATGCCAGCAGCAGCTTTTGCCGATCTGTGGCAGCATCTGAAGCAAGGCCAATCCTGGCGTGGTATGGTGAAAAATCGTTGCAAAGACGGCCGCTACTATTGGGTAGACGCTTTTGTCACCCCTATTTACCAACAACAACAGTTAGTGGGTTATCAATCCGTAAGGGTAAAGGCAAGTCCGGATCTGATCCAAAGAGCTGAGCGTTGTTATCAGGCTATTAACTCAGGCAAGGCCGTCAGCCAGTGGAGTGCGAACACGAATCTGCGTCGCCTTATTGCTCTTGTCAGCAGTTTTGTTTTAATAGCTGCAGGCGCATTACTCTGGTCACAAGCTATATGGCTTGCGTTAATTATCCCGGCTATTTTCTTTGTGCTGATGTATGACGAATTAGTAGATATTCCAGCTCAATTAAACAAAATTCAGCAAGACTTTGATTCAGTATCCCGTTATGTCTACAGCGGGAAAACGGCCTTTTCAGTCGTCGACTTCCGTCATCAGATGCAACAGGCCCGTTTGAGAACCGTATTAGGCCGCACCAAAGATAGCACCAACAAACTGACTGGCATAGCTGATACCCTGGAAGAAGCGGTGCATTTAACCGAACGTGGCATTCACCAACAAAGCCAACAACTGGTGTCTATCGCCACTGCTACACAACAACTTAGCAGCACAGTTCAAGACATTGCACAGCGCACAGGTGAAACTAACCAGAAAGTAGGGGAAGCTCAACACATTTGCCAGCAGGCTGAGCAGGTGATGCAATTGACGGCCACCACAGTGAAAAAGCTTGCTGTTGAAGTGCAAGGTGCAGCCGATACTGCGGACAACCTGGCTGTCGAAGCCGAGCGTATCGGTGCTGTTATGACAGAAATTCAGGGCATTGCGGATCAAACCAACTTATTGGCATTAAATGCCGCTATTGAAGCGGCAAGAGCCGGTGAACATGGCCGCGGTTTTGCTGTGGTTGCTGACGAAGTGCGGGCTTTATCTTCCCGTACTCACAAAGCCACAGAGCAAATCCAGCGCTCTATAGGCGAAATCCAGCAAACTTTATTAAGCTGGGGCAAGACTATGAGCCAAAGCAGGGAACAGGTGGAAGAATGTGTGACTCAAACCAGCCACAGTACCGAGCAATTGTCAGACATTGTAGCTATGGTGAACACCATCGATCAGTTGTCTTCACAAATTGCCACAGCTGCAACCCAGCAAGGCCAGGTTGCCAGCGAAGTGGCCAGCAATGTGCAAAATATCCAGCATATAGCCGATGAAAACCTGAACAATATGCAGTTGGTGTCCGACAATAACAAACGCCTGCACCAGCAAGCCGCCGAAATAGCCAACTTAAGTAAAACTTTTAGCCAGTAACTCTGGCCAGAATAAAAAAGCCCGCAGCGGGCTTTTTTATTCTTAGTGTCGGCATTAATGCGCGCTGGCAGAACCCATCACAAACTGTCCTTCTTGCGCGTCCACAGTTACGACTGAATTAGGCTTAATCTGACCTTTTAACAAAGTCTGAGCCAGCGGGTTTTCAATATAATGCTGGATAGCTCGCTTTAGTGGCCTGGCTCCAAAAACAGCATCAAAGCCAGCCGCTGCTAACAAGTCTAAAGCAGCATCTGTCACAGACAAACCAAAGCCCTTATCCAGCAAACGCATCCGCAAACGTTGCAACTGAATCGAAGCGATATGGCGGATGTGGTCGTTATCCAATGGATGGAATACCACAGTTTCGTCCAAACGATTTAAAAACTCAGGTCTGAAATGCTTACTCAATACCTCCATCAGCATATCCTTCATTTGCAGATAATCCTGATGTTGGTAATGCTCCTGAATCAGGTCTGAGCCTAAGTTCGAGGTCATGATGATCACAGTGTTTTTAAAATCTACAGTGCGACCCTGACCATCTGTTAAGCGGCCATCATCCAATACCTGCAATAAAATATTAAACACGTCCGGGTGGGCTTTTTCCACTTCATCCAGCAGTACTACAGAATAAGGTTTACGTCTGACCGCCTCTGTTAAATATCCACCTTCTTCATAGCCCACATAACCTGGCGGAGCTCCGACTAAACGGGATACAGCGTGTTTTTCCATAAACTCCGACATATCAATGCGAATAAGCGCTTCTTCTGTATCGAACAGGAACTGCGCCAAAGCTTTAGTCAGTTCGGTTTTACCCACCCCTGTCGGGCCTAAAAACAGGAAGGATCCGATGGGTTTATTCGGGTCGGCCAAGCCTGCCCTGGACCGACGAATAGAGTTAGAAACAGCCTCCAGTGCTTCGGCCTGACCTACCACACGTTTTTGCAGTTCCTGCTCCATCCGCAGCAGTTTATCGCGTTCGCCCTCCAGCATTTTACTAACTGGGATACCGGTAGCTTTGGATAGCACATCGGCAATTTCCTGCTCAGTCACTTTGTTGCGCAACAGCGTCATTTCGTGCATTTCAGCTTGCGAGGCTAAATCCAGCCGTTTTTCCAAAGCAGGAATACGTTCGTATTTGAGCTGCGACATACGATTCAGATCACCAGCCCTGCGCGCTACTTCCATATCCAGACGGGCTTGTTCTAAGTCCGCTTTGATATTCTGTGTGCCTTGCAGTGCCGCTTTTTCAGAAGACCAGACTTCATCTAACTCATTGTATTTCAAATCCAGCTCACGAATTTGCTCCTGGATCATGTCGCGACGTTTTTTGGTAGCATCGTCTGTTTCTTTCGCCAGCGCATTATCTTCCAGCTTCAACTGAATAATGCGCCTTTCTAATCTATCGAGCTCCTCAG
>NZ_JAIWOI010000232.1 GCF_020217005.1 Rheinheimera sp.
GCTTTGAATCCATCTGCATTCTGATACTGGACGCCGCTTCGTCTATTAAATCAATAGCCTTATCCGGCAATTGCCTGTCGCTGACATAACGGTGCGACAAAGTCGCGGCCGCCACTATGGCCGGGTCGGTAATTTCTACCGCATGGTGCAGCTCGTAGCGCTCTTTTAAGCCACGTAAAATAGCAATGGTGTCTTCCACAGAGGGCTCATCCACTATCACTTTTTGGAAGCGCCGCTCTAAAGCCGCATCTTTTTCAATGTATTTACGGTATTCATCTAAGGTTGTAGCGCCTAAACAATGCAACTCGCCTCGTGCTAAGGCAGGTTTGAGCATATTGCCGGCATCCATAGCGCCATCGGCTTTACCTGCACCTACCATAGTATGAAGTTCATCGATAAACAGAATGACGCGACCTTCTTCCTTTGAAAGCTCGTTTAATACCGCTTTTAATCTTTCTTCAAACTCGCCACGGTATTTGGCGCCAGCCAGTAAAGAGCCCATATCCAAAGACAGCACCCGTTTGTCTTTTAAACCTTCGGGTACTTCTTTGTTGATAATACGCAGTGCTAAACCTTCGACTATAGCGGTTTTACCTACACCAGGTTCACCAATCAGTACCGGATTGTTTTTAGTACGGCGCTGCAGCACCTGAATGCAACGGCGGATTTCTTCGTCACGGCCTATCACCGGATCTAACTTGCCAGCCTCAGCTCTGGCTGTTAAATCCACCGTATATTTGGTTAATGCCTGACGGCTGTCTTCTGCATTGGGATCATCCACATTCTGGCCACCACGGATTTGCTCTATAGATTTTTCGACTACAGCTTTGTCCACTCCCAGCAACCGCAGCAAATGACCAAGTTCAGATTTATCTTCACAGGCCGCTAAAACAAACAACTCGCTGGAAATGTACTGGTCTTTGCGCTTTTGCGCGTATTTGTCGCATAAATTCAATAAGTTAATAGTAGAAGCAGACAGCTGGACATTGGCATCCACGCCATCGACTTTAGGCAAACGTTCTAAGGCTTGTGATAATTTAGACCGCAATTCGTTGGTATTGACGCCCATTTTGCTAAACAGATCTTTGGTCGATCCGCCTTCCTGATTCAGCAAGGCAAATAGTAAATGTATAGGTTCAATAAACTGATGGTCACGGCCTAGGGCCATAGACTGAGCTTCAGCTATGGCTAATTGGAATTTACTGGTGAATCTGTCGAGTCTCATACTATCTATCCCCACGTACATCAAACCACTGTTGGCATTAAGATGGGGGAGCGCCGACTAATTATCAAGCAATAAAACGTCAAAAATTTGACTTACATCAATCCAACCAGATACAGGATGCCATCCGGCCTGTTTGACCGTCACGGCGATAAGAATAAAAACGACTTTCCTCTGTAAATGTACAAAAACCGCCACCAAAGATTTGAGTTAAACCTGCAGCAGTCAAACGCAAACAGGCCAGCTGATATAAATCCGCTAACCATTTACCGCTTTTATTTGGAATAGCCACAAAAGCAGCGCCAGCTCTGGCATCTTTTGCTATAAAAGCCTGGCGTACTTCATCTCCTACTTCAAAAGCTTTAGGACCAATGGCAGGACCTAACCAGGCCATTACCTGATGAGGTTCAGCAAACTGTGCCAGCGTTTGTTCCAGCACCCCGTCTACCAAACCACGCCAACCGGCATGAGCCGCAGCCACCTGGGTACCTGCCGCATCACAAAATAACACTGGCAGGCAATCCGCTGTTAACACCACTGACACTACAGCTTTGCTTTTTGTGGTGCTGGCATCAGCGCACACTGGCCCAACAGAAAAATCTGACTGTTCAAGCCACACACAGTCTGTGCCATGCACCTGATTAAGCCACAAAGGTTCAGCAGGCATCTGCGCTTGTTGTCTGAACAGCAGACGGTTCTGCTCGACTGACTGAGCTGCGTCACTGACATGACTGCCTAAGTTCAATCCAGCATAAGGGCCTAACGACACCCCTCCCTGACGGGTGCTAATGGCAGTTTTCACATGCAAAGGCGCAGGCCAGTCGGCTTGGAACATCAGGCAAAGTCCAGACCGTGAATATCAGTGTCCTCACGTAAGGCCAAGGTCAACTGCACCATATCGTCCGGGATTGGCGCATGCCATTCCAAAATCTCACTGGTGATAGGATGAGCTAAACGCAGCATAGCTGCATGAAGCGCCTGACGTTTAAAACCGCGCAACACAGTTAACAAAGCTTCATCGGCTTTACGTGGCGGACGTGGACGACCTGCATATACCGGATCCCCGACCAAAGGGTAGTTGATATAAGTCATATGCACACGGATCTGGTGTGTCCTGCCTGTTTCCAGACGTAAACGCAGCCTGGTGTGAGCACGGAATTTTTCCATCACACGGTAGTGTGTCACAGCTGGCCGACCTGAGCTGGTCACAGCCATATGAGTGCGTTTGGTCGGGTGACGACCAATAGGCTCATCCACTGTACCGCCCGCAGTCATAGTGCCATGACAAATAGCTTCGTATTCACGGGTAATTTCCCGCTCCTGCATAGCTTCGACTAAATGGGTCTGAGCCGGAATAGTTTTAGCTATCACCATCAGACCAGTAGTGTCTTTATCCAGACGATGCACTATGCCTGCCCGAGGTACTTCTGCAATAGAAGGACAGTGGTGTAACAAAGCATTTAACAAAGTACCATCGGCATTGCCGGCACCGGGATGTACCACTAAACCCGCAGGCTTATTGATCACCATAATGTGCTCATCTTCGTAGACAATATTGAGCTCTATAGGCTCTGCTTCAAAACGCTCATCGTCCGGTAACTCAGCCTGGATCACTACAGACTCCCCGCCCAGTAATTTCTCTCTGGGGGTGTTACAGACCTGACCATTGATTTGAACCCAATCGGCTAAGATCCATTCTTTTATTCTGGAACGCGAATAGTCCGGGAACATTTCGGCTAATACCTGATCTAAACGCTTACCAAATAAATGGTCAGGTACAATTTCTGCAAGTTTTATCTGTTTTGTCATGTCGGAACCAGTTATCCTGTGTGCATACCCGAACTGTCTGGGTTAGAATCGGGCCATAAAAGGTTATTTTAACGGTTTTACTCCAGACTAAATAGCCAATAGGTTTAAGTAGTAGCGGATTTTTAAATGAAAGTGAACTTTTTAGCCATAATCGCCCTAGCTTTGACACTAACCGCCTGTGCGGGGAACCAAAAAGCAGAAGATGAATTGGTCAATACCAATCAATCTGCGCAACAAATGTATGAAGAAGCCAAAAATGTGTTGGATTCAGGCCTGTATAACAGAGCTATTGAACTGTTAAGAGCCATGGAAAGTCGTTATCCATTTGGTCCTTTATCCCGGCAAGTGCAGTTGGATTTGATTTACGCTTATTACCAGAGCGGCGATACGACTCAATCATTGGCTAGTATTGACCGTTTTATCCGGTTGAACCCAAACCACCCGGATTTAGACTACGCCTACTACATGCGTGGTTTAAGTAATATCAAGGTTGACGACAACGCCTTTCAGGAGTTTGTTGGTATAGACAGAGCAGACCGTGACTTGTCGAGCACTAAACAAGGCTTTGAAGACTTCAAAATTCTGGTGAGCACTTATCCTAATAGTAAGTATGCCAATGACGCCAGAAATCGCATGTTTGCGATTAAGGAAAAACTGGTTCGTTACGAATTGCTGGTTGCCGATTATTACACGCGACGTGGAGCTCATTTAGCGGCTGCCAATCGCTGTAAATACATAGTGGAATACTATCGTGATTCTCCTCAGGTAGAACAAGCCTTAGTGCTAATGGTCGATAGTTACGACAAGTTAGGTTTAGTCAAATTAAGAGATGATGCCAAAGCGGTATTGTTGCTGAACTTCCCTAACGCCCTTAATTAATATCTCCGTCGGACTTGAAGCCGCAGCTTAGTAGACTGCGGCTTTCGCCCCAGACACATAGTTTATTATTTACCAGAGCTCTTAATGAGATGTAGCCTCGCTGTAACATCGGCGCTTTAGTCTAAAAAGACAGAAATAAAAAAAACGGCTTTTATGCCGTTTTTTTTATTTCTGTTGAGACGTCACAGTGCCGTCATAACGCATCCAAAGCTTCAGATAATTTACTGACAGCAACAACTGTCATACCAGGAATTACCTCTTTGGGGGCGTTGGCAACTGGCACTATGGCGCGTTTAAAACCATGTTTCGCCGCCTCTTTTAAGCGTTCCTGGCCGCTGGGTACAGGACGAATCTCTCCGGACAATCCCACCTCACCAAAAACCACTAACTCGTTAGGCAAAGCTTTATTTTTAAAACTTGAAACTAAGGCCAATAAAGTAGCTAAATCAGCGCTGGTTTCATTGACCTTAACGCCACCCACGACGTTGACAAATACATCCTGATCGGCCATTTGAATACCAGCGTGACGATGTAATACGGCCAGCAACATCGAAATCCGGTTTTGCTCCATCCCCAAAGTAACACGACGAGGATTATTCAGTGGCGAGTAGTCAACCAACCCCTGGATCTCCACCAGCAAAGGCCGGGTCCCTTCCCACAACACCATCACGATAGAGCCCGGCGTATCTTCTTTACCCCGGCTTAAAAATATTGCCGATGGATTTTTCACCTCACGCATACCCTGCCCTGTCATGGCAAAAACACCAAGCTCATTAACGGCACCAAAACGGTTTTTGTTGCCACGCAAAGTACGGAATCTGTTGTCCGTATCGCCGTCCAGTAAAATAGAGCAATCGATACAATGCTCCAGAACTTTGGGGCCCGCCAATGATCCATCTTTGGTTACATGGCCTACCATAATAACAGCAACATTATGCTGCTTGGCGAAACGGGTTAAGTATGCGGCACTTTCCCGCACTTGCGACACACTACCTGGCGCTGACTGAATATCCGTCATCTGCATCACCTGAATGGAGTCGATGACCATGATGCGTGGTTTTTCCTGCTGGGCCAGTTGGCAAATAGTCTCTACATTGGTCTCGGCCAACATCATCAAATTCTGAGTGGGTAAGCCTAGTCTGTGAGCTCGCAGCGCGACTTGTTGCAGAGATTCTTCACCCGTGACATACAAAGCTTTATCTGTTGTCGCTAAACCACACATAATTTGCAGTAGCAAGGTACTTTTACCAGCGCCAGGGCTGCCACCTATTAATATGGCTGAGCCTGGTACTATGCCCCCCCCCAATACCCGATCAAACTCAGCAAAACCAGAGCTAAAACGCGGTACATCCTGCAAATCGACCTGGTCAAGCCGGATCACTTTGGCTGCTGCAGCTCCTGCATAACCGTCAAAACGTTGCTGTTTTGTTACACTTGGCAGACGAACTTCGCTGATACTGTTCCAGCTTCCACACTCAGTACATTGGCCTTGCCAGCGGACAAAGTCGGCGCCACAGTCATTACAGACGTACGCGCTTTTGGTTTTAGCCATTTTTTTATCTCTTTTTATTAAAAGGCACGATTATTGCTTTTACATCGTACAGGTTTTACTCTAACCCAATTATTTGTATAGGACATTTCAGTTCTGTAACTGTTTAAGCGAGCATGACAACAAACGACTTACAAGCTCATTCCAGCGTCCTCGAACGCCTGAAACCCCTTATTAACACTGAGTTGTTTGATGAGGAGTTTCGGCTATTGACCGGGGACTTAGCCAAATCGCAGCAGTTCCTGATCAAAATGGAACTAAAGCGGCTGGCTCAGCCATGCACCTATTATATAGATTTACGGGGCAGGGTCGACGGCGAAGTGCGGCCTTTTGAGCACAAAGGGCAAACACATTATCTGGATGAATTGGCCATTCAGACCTTTGAAAAAGGCTTGAAACAATACGGTCAATACACTATTGGTATTTTTGAAGACGTGACCAATACCAATAACAACTTCAGAGTCAGGCATCAGCAAGAAACCAATAAAAGATTACAGGACGTTTTATCAGGAGAGTTTCCGGATACGGTAAACCCTGCAGGTATCCCATCAGACCTTGACGCCACCGCCAATGATTATAAAGCGGCACACCTGATTCGCTTTGCTGGCTACAGTGTGCGCCGCGAAGAACGGATGAATTTTACTATCGATATCGAAGTGGTGATGCAAGGTGAAGAGCGCTTTCCTGCCACCACCAGTGACCTGTCCGTTTCTGGTTGTAAAATAAAAATCCCTTTAGCTATTGAAATGACAGCAGGGCAAAAAGTTGCCATATTTTTTCGGGGATTAGAGCAGGAGTTTGCCCTGGGCATCAACAATGGCATACCTTATCAGGTGATCGACGTTGAACCAGCAGATAAGAGTTTTTATGTAAGATTAAAGCGTCTGCCGCTGGCAGACGAAAAAGGCTTTTCAGAATTCCTGCATCATTTTATTCATGGCAATAAAAGGCGTTACAAGGTAAATCTCGACAATACATACGAAGCGGTATTCATCAAAGGGTACGAGCAATTTTATTTGCCCAGGATCAGTTCATTGCCCGTATTTCTCTCTGTCAACGAAGGAAAAGCAACTCCGGCTTGCGTGCTGACGACAGAAAATAACAGGCATCTGATGCATTATTTTCAGGATGAACGTCAACAGAATGTTCTGCCACAGTTGTTGCATGTCAGACGCCTGAAGCAATGTCTGGCTAAAGAGGCCAATGAAAACAGCACTGTGCTTTATACCTTTACCCACGCAGCCAAAGGCCGATTATTTTTTTATTCAGCTACCACTGAAGAATTGATGCAACATCCTGAATTGCAGAATGTGTTTTTGGGTTTTGGCGCTGCTAAGCCCAGCTTCAGAGCTTTTAGAATGTCAGTGCTGCGTACTATACCAGCTCATGCTCATATTCCACTGTCCTTGCCAAACAGTGCCGATCAGGAAGTACAAAAGCTAAATCAGCCGCCTACACCTTTAATTGCAAACTTTATCCGGAATCTGCGTTACATAGTGGCTTTGACCGATATCAGTACAGCACAAAGCGCTGCTTTGTATAAAGCGATGAGCTATGACGCTGCTCTGCTGAACCAGTTAAAAGTGTTTGGCCATGCCAAACTTGAAAAGTCGGTTCATATTGAAAGTGCATCAGTGCAGTATGTTAATCTGCGCTCAGAAAGCCGTTTTTTATATAAGACTACTGTAGTGCTGGAATTGGACAAAGGTGGAGACATTCAGTCTTTTAGCCGTGACTTTTCCAGTAAAGGCCTGCAGCTGGAGTGTGCAGAGCCTGTGAGTTTCTCTAAAGGTGATACGGTGCGCATCAGCTTGCCTGAGTTACAAAAAATCACCACCAAATACCAGTTGTCTGGTTTGCCCTATGAAATCATGGCCGTCAGTAAAAATAAGCTGATAATGAACATGAGAGTGATAGATCCAACCAATGATCATGCCGGTAAAATATTCTTTCAGCAGTTGATCAATAACAACAGAAGTAAGCTGACCATGGCGGAGGAGACGCCTAAGTACCCGGGACTTGGTCCGGCATTACGTAATATGTATGTGAAAGCTCTGGATACCTTCGCCTTTTATGTGCATCGTCAGGGTGTGCGTTACAACCTGGATGTTGTCGCTATGGGAGCCAAACCCAGCGCTTTGCATAAACTACTTGCGCATTTTAGTGAAGATCCAGACTCCATCACTGTGCTACCACTGCTCAAAAACAATGCAACCAACCTGCAATTTGCCAATCAGTTGAAAAAGATGAAACGCCAGGAAGTGCCCTTTAGCTACGAGGTGTTTCTGCGTTTTAAACCTGATCAGGATGGGATAGAACATAGTTTTGAAACCAAATTTGATTTCGACTTTCAACTGCACAGCGCAAAAAAAGCTTTTGTTGATGATGTGGTCAACAATGACCTGTTCTTTGCTTTTAAGATCTTTTTATCCCGTACTGGTCGTCCGGACACTGAACACATAGCGAAAGAACTGGGATATGTCAGCACTTACGCCATCCATAAAGCCAAAGTACTGGAAGAAGAACTTTGGAGCGTGGTTGGTGTTGGGGATGTGGTGGATATTACAGACGAAGTACTGTTGCGTTTTAACCTGAGTCATGAGCAAATCGCAAATCAGCAGCAACAACGATTGGCTTTATTAGCTAAGCTGAATTTGTCTGAATAAATGACTCTGGCTAAAGCTGCTTCAGCCACATTTCCAGTTTGGCAAAGTGATCAGTGACAGCGCTTGGATCTGTCAGCATAGAGATATGGTCATAATCCTTCCGATTGCCCTGTTCTTTGCCCAGCAAGGTATAAGTTCCAGAGTTCAAGCCTGTTTCAGCTAAAAATGCCTGTACATCCAATGGATGTCCTAGCAGTTGATCCCTGATGGCGGCAAAATGCCAGCTCTGTGGCCAACTAATAGCCGAGCAGGCTGCGCCATAATCAAAACCGTCAGTTGGATCAATAAAAGCTTCTCCACGGATCCAGCCAATAGTGTCCAGTAAATACTGAGCAGGCTCATTATCGGCACCAAAGCGCCATTGTTTTGCTGGTAAATAACCGTATAAACGGCATAGTAAAGGCGATAGCCAGTTCCAGACCACATCTATATGCAAAAGCTTTTTCAGACCCCTAACACTAATCACTCTTTTAGTACCAAAGGTCACTATGGCTTTAACCTTAGGTATCAATTCAGGAAAACGAGCTAAACTGGCCGCCAGCACTACACCAGCCCATGAATGCGCTATCACCACGACAGGCTGCTGATATAGTTGGTAAAGATGATGAATCAAGGCGGGAATATCCTGACAAATCAATTGTTGCTGACTGTGATTAAAACCTCTGCTGGCTTTGGGCATGGACAAACCACGCCCGGCGAAATCAGCACAAGTAACATGAAAGCCGCGGTCAGCTAAAAAACAGCCCAAGCCACGACCTTTTTCATTGTAAAAAATCCGGCTGTTTTCAATTGCACCATGCAACATCAGCAAAGGGTAAGCTGAATCTGTCTGTATTGGAGTCAACAGGCGTAAATGCAGCTGATAGTCGGTAATAGTTAACCAGTCTGAGCTTTGGTGATGTTGCATCAGGTCTCCAGTAAATACAGTAACTGCAGCAATGAGCCTTGCCGAATAGCAGCTTTGGCCTGCGCCTGCACTTTAGGTTTGGCGTGAAACGCCACCCCAAGAGCAGCAACGGCCAACATTGGTAAGTCGTTGGCCCCATCACCTATTGCTACTGTCTGGCTGGCTGGGATTTGATACTGACTGGCTATCAGCTGCACTACCTCAGCTTTAGTCTGAGCATCTACTACAGCCCCCAGCACTTGCCCTGTTAGCTTACCTTCAATAATTTCTAACTCATTGGCAAATGTAGCTGTTAGCTGCAAACGTTGTTTTAAGGCTTCAGTAAAATAGGTAAAACCACCGGATGCAATCACGACTTGCCATTGATGCTGCTGTAAAAAAGCCACTAAGGTCTCTAACCCCGGCATCAGCGGCACAGCGTCTAATACTTGTTTTAACAGGCTCTCTGGCGCGTTTTTCAGTGTCGCAACACGCTGACGCAAACTTTCCGCAAAATCCAGCTCGCCATTCATAGCTCTGGCTGTCACAGCAGCCACCTGCTCTCCTACACCAGCCAGTTTGGCAATTTCATCAATGCACTCAATCTGAATCGCTGTCGAATCCATATCCATCACCAATACGCCTGGCCGTTGCAACAACACTGGGGCAGACAAATACACCAGCTCGATAGTCCAGCACTCAGTGAGCTGACGCAACGCCTGAATTTGCTCCGTGTTTAACGCTTGCGGTAAATCGAGGCGCACAGCCAAAGCTAAATCAGCATGAGGACGATACAAGCTAAGTGGATAAACAGCCTGTTCCGGCAATAATTGCAGCACAGCAAAAAGCTGTTCAAAGGTCGGGCTGCCAGAAAAAAATCGCAGGCTAGCGCCTGACTGTACTGTCGTGGCTTTTGGCCAAAAATCTGGGGCTTCGACAGGCTCCGGGGCCTGATGCTGGCTCAGATAGAAGCCGGAACTATGCAGTTC
>NZ_JAIWOI010000241.1 GCF_020217005.1 Rheinheimera sp.
TGAGGCCTTATCGTCAGCACCTTCCAGCTTGATACTGGTTTCAGGTGCCTTCATGGCTCTACGATAGTCGTAGCTCTCAGGGTCCATATCAACAAACTCACCAGTATTCAGGTCCACTAAACGTTCCTGAATATGCTTGCTGTACAGCTCTTTGATGTTACCTTCAGATAACAAGCCTGTGACCGCCAGAACGTTCTTCTGAGAATCCAACAGCTTGTTTTCAACCTGCTTTGGTCTCAGCTGAACTGCAGCAGTTGCCACTAAAATTGCACAAACCAAACATAAAGCAATGACCACAAAAAAGGTTTTGCCAATACTATCGTTATTACTAAACATTACGGGCAAGCCTCCGATTGATATTCGCCTGAGCCACCATATAGTCAAACAATGGTGCAAATAAGTTAGCGAACAAAATTGCTAACATCATACCTTCAGGGTAAGCAGGGTTGACCACACGGATCATCACTACCATAAAACCAATCAGGATACCGTAAGCCCATTTGCCTTGGTTTGTGAAAGAAGCCGATACAGGGTCTGTTGCCATAAAGAACATACCTATAGCAAAGCCACCTAACACTATGTGCCAGTACCAAGGCATAGCAAACATAGCATTGGTCTCAGAACCTATCATGTTGAACATGCTAGCGAAAATGATAGTACCCACCATAACACCAGCCACAATGCGCCAAGAGGCAATACGGAAGTAAATTAAGGCTAAACCACCAATCATCAGAGCTAAGAAGGACGTTTCACCTACTGAGCCTGGGATAAAGCCGTAAAACGCATCCCACCACTGAGCATTAATTGACCAATCAGACACTTCGCCATTGACAGCTTTAGACAACCAGGTCGCGCCAGAGAAACCATCAGCTACAGTCCATACTTTGTCGCCTGAAATCTGTGCTGGGTAAGCAAAGAACAGGAAAGCACGGCCGGCTAAAGCTGGGTTTAGGAAATTACGGCCTGTACCACCAAAAACTTCTTTCGCTACAACCACACCAAAGGTGATACCTAAAGCGGCTTGCCACAGAGGAATAGAAGCTGGAAGAATTAAGGCGAACAAAATAGAAGTAACGAAGAAGCCTTCATTGATTTCATGCTTACGCACAGAAGCAAACAACACTTCCCAGAAACCACCGACAACAAACACAGTGGCATAAATAGGCAGGAACCAGCAGGCACCGTACCACATTTTGCTGCCCCAGCCAGATTCAGCAGTCAATTCACCACCGAGTAACTGGAACAAAGCCACCTGCCAGGTGTCAGGCATACCAAAACCAGCCTGCAGCGCGATAACCGCCTGATGACCAATGTTGAACATGCCAAAAAACAGTGCAGGAAATAACATTAACCAGACAAAAATCATGATACGTTTCAGATCGATACTGTCACGCACATGAGTACCAGCCTTAGTCACCAGACCAGGGGTATAGAAAATTGTTGCAGCAGCTTCATATAAAGCATACCACTTTTCGTATTTGCCACCTTTTTCAAACTGCGGCTCAATACTTTCTAAAAAATGCTTTAAACCCATTTTTAGCCTTCCTTCTGGATTGTCGTCAGGCAATCACGCAATGCCACGCCATAGTCATATTTACCAGGGCATACAAAGGTAGATAATGCCAAATCTTCTTCATCCAGCTCTAAACAACCTAAAGAGACCGCGCCATCTGTATCACCAACCAGCAGGTCACGTAATAACAGGGTTGGCAGAATATCCAACGGCATTACGCGCTCATAGTTACCTATTGGTACCATGGCTCGTGACGAACCGTTAGTAGTAGTGGTCATATTAAACAGGCGTTTAGGATTTAAGTGAGCTAAATAAGCACGGGTTACAGAGAATTTATCCGCACCAGGCATAGCCCAGCCTAAAAACTCTTTGTCATAGCCTTCCGCCAGCACAGAGACCTGGTTGTGGAAACGGCCGAGATAACCATGCACGCCAACAGCTGTAGCGCCTGATAATACAGAACCTGAAATGATACGGTTCTGACCATCTTGCAGCTCACCTGCAGTCAGTTCAGCAATAGAAGCACCCAGCACAGTTTTCACTAAACGTGGATTTTTCACTACAGGACCGGCTAAAGAGATCACGCGCTCTGCATTCAGTTGACCTGAAGTGAAAAGTGCACCAATAGCTATCACGTCCTGATAGTTAATATGCCAAACCACTTTTTTAATGCTGACAGGGTCGAGGAAATGGATATGAGTACCAGGTAAACCAGCTGGGTGTGGACCGTCAAACTCTTCAACCTGCACTGCAGGCACTGAAGGGACGTTGCTACCCGCCTTTTTACACAGATAGACTTTCTCAGACAAACGGGATAACACTGTTAAACCATTGCTGAAATCTGCACTGCGCGTTGCTATAACTACTGCCGGATCAGCAGCCAGTGGATTAGTATCCATTGCTGTGACGAAAATAGCTCTTGGTGTGCTGTCAACGGCTGGCGAAGTGCTGAAAGGTCTGGTGCGTAATGCAGTCCACAAACCTGAACCTGTTAAGTTCTTCTTCACTTGCTCAGCAGTTAACGAAGCCAGTTCTGCAGCAGAGAATGAATCAAAAGTGACAGAGTCGTCACCATCGGCTTCAATTACAACAGACTGCAACACACGCTTAGCACCGCGGTTGATTTCTTTCACTGTACCGGCAACAGACGCCGTGAAAAATACACCAGGGTTCTTTTTGTCTTCAAAAAGAGCCTGACCTTTTTTCACACGGTCCCCAACCTCTACCAGCATTGTAGGACGCATACCGACGTACTCTTCGCCTAGTACAGCAACGTGTTTGATGGACGGACCATCATGTATGTCTTGTTTGGGACTGCCCGAAAGGGGAATGTCCAATCCTTTTTTGATTTTTATCATACGTACTTGCACTTTTAACGGGAAGAAACAGGGCCTGGTTTATCGGCTGCTCGCCGCGCGTAGCATCCGGGACCTCAACAGCCTAACCTCTGTTGCAGGTGGCGGACACACGTACCAAAGTCGCGGATTCTAGCACTAAACATAAGTGCTATCTATGTTAATCAGCAAAATTATCCGGCATTTCAGCCGACTGAAGCTGAGTGTAGACAAGTTTTACAACTTTGCCTTTCGCCGGAGCAACAGTGCGGCCAAAATCCGAAAAATCCTTACAAAACCAGGAATAATTAATAAAAAAGCCGCATTACGCGGCTTTCAAAGTTACTGAACCAAATTTTTCAGCGGCAACAACGCCTGTACATCAGCATCATAATCGACATGGCTGTAACCAAATCCAAACAAACGCAGAAACTCGTTGTGGTAGCCTTTATAGTCGGTCAGATCGTCAATGTTCTCTGTGGTCACCTGGCCCCATAAGTCTTTTACTGCAGACTGGATATGCTCCGACAATTCTTTACCATCCATTCGCAAACGACCGGCTTCATCTAAAGTACGGTCTTTGTTATAGAGCGCTTGTTGAAACAAACCATAAATCTGCTCAATACACCCTTCATGAGTGCCTTCTTGCTTCATTACCCGATATAACAAGGAAATGTACAGCGGCATAATTGGAATAGCAGAGCTTGCCTGTGTCACTAAAGCTTTTAATGAAGCAACATAAGCGTGACCTGACACTGAATCCAGTTTTTTGGTGATAGCAGTAGCAGCACGGTCTAAATCTTCTTTAGCTTTGCCTATGGTTGCTTTGCCATAAATTGGCCAGGTTAACTCCTTACCAATGTACGTATAGGCAACGGTCTGGCAACCTTCTGCCAATACGCCAGCCGCCTGCAATTGATCCAACCAGCGCTCCCAGTCTTCACCACCCATCACTTTAACCGTATTGAAGATCTCTTCATCAGAGGCAGGCTCAACAGAAACGTTCTCGATTTCACGCTTGCTGGTATTAAGTGTTTTGGCTGTGTACGCCTGAGCTATTGGCTTTAATACAGAGCTGTAAACTTCACCTGTCACAGGATCTTTACGACGCGGCGCAGCCAAGCTGTACACTACTAAATCAATTTTGCCCATTTCTCTGCGGATCAAATCAATGGCCTGAGATTTTAATTCGTCGGTAAAAGCGTCACCGTTGAGGTGCTTATTCCATAGACCCTCAGCTGCTGCAGCCTGCTCAAAAGCCACGGTGTTATACCAGCCGGCAGAAGCGGTTTTACCTTCGCTAGGTTCTTTTTCAAAGAAAATACCTAAGGTCTTTGCGCCCGAAGCAAAAGCAGATGTAATACGAGACGCCAGGCCATACCCTGTAGATGCGCCTATCACTAATACATTTTTTGGACCATCGGCCACTGGTCCTTGCGCTTTGACATAGTCAATTTGTTCTTGCACATGGGCTGCACAACCGACCGGATGCGCGTTAGTGCAAATAAAACCACGAATTTTAGGTTGGATAACCATAACAAAACCTATTGTTGGTTGAAAATTGTCAGCTAGTTTAAGCCGTTAGCTTAAAAAACAGGTCTGATCAGCAAAAATAGCAGTATTGTGGACTCAAAAACAAGAACTTAGTCGCGGCAGACAGTATCAGTAAAAGAGCTGCAACAGACAAAATAAAAGCGTCGTGCGACGCTTTTATTATATGAGGATCTCAGGCCTCAGGTAGTGCAGTTTTCTCTCTTTTACTGCCGCCAAAACATTTAGGCGAGGCTGGTGGTTTTTCAGCGTAATATTCATACCACTCACCAGGTGTATAAGTATGTAAAGCTAAAGCGTGGATCTTTTCGGCTAACTCCTCCGCCAATATTGCATTTACTGCCCTGTGGCGGTTTAACAATCTCATGCCGTCAAAGGCACTAGTCACAATGACCACTTTAAAATGTGACTGTGCCCCCGGTGCCACACTGTGCATATGGCTTTCATTGACCACGTCAAGGAACACAGGATCAAATGCGCTCAATAACTTCTGTTCTATTGCGGTATGAACCAACATAGCTAAACCCTTTTGTTGCTCCCTCTCCTCTACTCTAGTTAAGGCGATGCACCTTGTCAGCCCGCTTTTCTGCAAAAACGAACAAAAACCTGCTAAGCGACTGCTGCCATAGAGAAAATATAATTAAGTTGTTTTTTGCTTGATTTCACGGAAGGTCAGGTTTATGCGACCTTGATTTGCCGCAGCCATTTTAGCAACTCTGTGCTGCCAAAAGCGCTGGCAAGGACCTGCCATCAACAACAGGGAGCCGTGCCCAAGCTCAAGTTTCAGCTGTGTATTTAAGCTCTTATGTTTTAAATCAAAAAATCGTTTTTGCCCTAAACTTAATGAAGCGATCTGAGGGTTATCTCCCAGTTCAGGCTCATCATCGCTGTGCCAGCCCATATGCTGCTGACCGTCTGAGTACCAATTAAGCAGCACTGAATTAAAGCGGCACTGACACAGCAGGTTGACCTGCTCAGTGAGTTGTTTCACGACAGGATGCCAGAGTACTGGCTCAAACAACACTCCCGAATATTTATAACTACAGTGCGGATCGCCCATCCATACCTGACGCCTCGGAATTCGCACCGCTTTGCCAAAAATTTTAATCTCAGGCTGTTGCCAGTCTAATTGACCGGCTAAGTACTGATAACAGCGATCTGCCTGCTCCGAAGACAACCAATCTGGCCAAAACTTCAGCTCAGCATCTGGTAATACGAAGTGTTGCAACGATCCATGGTTGTCGCTCTGGTGTGCTCGTGTCAAAATACAACCTTCTCTTCTACAAGTTGAATGGCATGAATACTATTTTTACCGTCGCTGACAAGCAACTGCAGCTGGACAGATTACCACTTGGCCAAAGCAATCGCAGCTTACAAGCCTGGGATGCAGCGGATGAATTGCTGCTGCTACAGGCTTTGCCTCTGTTACAAAACAACGCCGGATTAAAAATTTTAATAATGCATGATTTATTTGGCGCTTTGTCCTGTGCCTTAGGTGATTATCCGCACACTCAGCAAAACGACTCGGTATTAAGCCAGCAAGCCACAGCGCACAACAGGAAACAAAATGCCTTATCTGCTGAGGCAGTCAGCTATATCGACAGTGTTACGGCTCTACCTGATGGACTGGATCTGGTGTTGTTAAAAGTGCCAAACAATCACGGCTATCTGCGCTTTATGTTGCAGCAGTTAAGCCTGGTTGTAAGGCCTGACACCATAGTGATAGCCGCGGCCAAAGCCAAAGATATTCATAAAAATTTACTGGCTATTTTTGAGCAGGAGCTTGGGCCGACCAACGCCTCGCTGGCACAAAAGAAATGCCGCACTATACATTGTACTCCTCGTGGAGAAGCAAGAACCTTTACCTATCCCATTCAATGGCAATTACCAGACTATCAATTAACACTGGTTAATCACGCGAATGTGTTTGCCAAGGAACAACTGGATATAGGTGCACGTTTCCTGTTGGAACATTTACCTGTGCTGGCCCCCGGGGTTAAGGTTGCAGATTTAGGCTGCGGTAATGGTGTGCTTGGACTGGCGTTATTAAAACAGCAACCTGAAGCTCATATAATTTTTACTGATGACTCTTTTATGGCAGTTGCATCATCCAGAGCTTCAGTTACAGCCAATGCGCCTGAACTATTGTCTCAGGCGGAGTTCAGAACAGACGACTGTTTAGCCAGCCAGGCCGATCAAAGTCTGGATTATGTAATCTGTAATCCACCTTTTCATCAACAACAGGCTGTGACTGAACATATTGCATGGCAAATGTTTAACGATGCTAAACGCTGTTTAAAACCCGGCGGTAAGCTACGTATTGTCGCCAACAGGCATTTACCCTATTACGAAAAAATGACGGTACTGCTGGGTGGCTGCCGCCATATTGCCAGCAATAATAAGTTTGTGATCCTCGAATCTACCAAAAGGAAATAACTATGCACCTTTTTAAACGTCCAGTTATAGCTTCGGCTTTAGTGGCCTTCAGCCTGGTTTTAACTGCCTGTAGCAGCACATCATCTTCTTTTTTAGTCACACCTCAAGTGTTCTGGAATCAAAGCAAAGCTCTGGCTGGCGCAGAGTTCGTGTTAACTGTAGTAGATCAACGCCCCTCCGATCAGACGCTGTTTTTACGCAAAGGCACTGCCGTTACCAGCCTTCCGACCAGCAATAACCTGGCGCAGCAACTGGAATCTACGTTGACGGACGCCATGACAGCGCAAGGAGCAAAATTAACCTCCAGTAGCGTCACTACTATGACAGTTCAGATCCTGAAATTGTCTGCTGACGCCGATCAACGCACTGTTGAGCATCTGGTCAAGAACGATGTAGAACTGCGAATTGAAATCCAAAACCACAATGGTTCTTTTGACAAAATCTATGCGGGAAAAAGTAGCTTCTCTGGTCCCTTCAAACTAGACAATGCAGCGGCTGAAGTGAAACTGCGGGTGTTAACTGAACAAGTTCTGGCCGAGTTACTGAACGACAGCACCTGGCACCCCTACGTGAAGGGCTAAACTATGCGTCTTATTACTTTAGCTCTGATTGCTCTGTTTTCAGTCTCTGCTGTGGCTGCTGTCGACATGACCAAACCAACGGGAAAATTTGTACAACAAAACAACTTATTCCCTAAAGTTAAGCTAGTGACTTCGGTAGGTGACATCGTTGTGGAATTGGACAGAACCAAAGCGCCACTAGCGGTGAATAACTTCCTGAGTTACGTCAATATCAAAGCTTATGACAATACTGTATTTCATCGGCTTGAGCCTGAGTTTGTGGTTCAGGGCGGAGGTTATAAGCCTGATATGGCACCTGTGGCTGAATTTCCTGCTGTTTTTAACGAATCAGGTAATGGTGCAAAAAATCAGTTTGGCAGCATAGCTATGGCCCGTAACAACGATCCACACAGCGCCACCAGCCAATTCTTTTTTAACCTCAATGATAATCCAAGTCTGGACCCTGGCAAAAACTGGGGTTATACAGTCTTTGGTCAGGTGCAGGATGGCTTTGAAGTGCTAGATAAAATGAAGTTGCTGGAAACTCATACTGATGAAACCACAGGCTGGCAAAATGTGCCTAAACAACCAATTATCTTAAAACAAGTGATTTTACAGCCAGAACAATAAAGCCCGACTATACTTGCTCTGAGCACACAGAGCTGGCGTGGTGCCAGCTCTGACAGGGATCAGACCTATGTTAGAGCCCTTTATTGAACAAAAATCACGACAGTTAATTTTTTACTTATCACGTTTTTTGCGTGGTCGTCTGCCACACAAAGAACTGCATATATTCGTCTGGGATACACTGGAAGAATGGTCTCAGTTACGAGTCAGAAGCTGGAAACCTGAAACTCTGCGTGAACAGGTGTTCTGGCATTTACTTTATCAGATCGAATACTGGTCAGAACCTGAACTAAAACAAAACACCAAAGTACGCCGTGAGTTACAGTATTGTCTGAGCTTTTTGCACGGTTACGGACAATTGCCTTGTTATTGTGTGGGTGTCAGACCTTGATCTAATTTATTGAAGCTGTAAGCTGGTTCCATCTTTATTTGTCCGGGCTGCCGTCTTGTCTGCTATCTCTGCTTTTTTCTCCTCGTTACAACTCTATTGCCAACGTCGGGTTTTGACCATTTTTATCCTGGGTTTTTCTGGTGGTTTACCTTTAATGCTGGTGTTTGGCGTATTGTCATTCTGGCTTAGAGAAGCCGGAGTGTCCCGCGAACAAATAGGTTACTTCAGCTGGGTAGTGATGATTTATGCCATTAAATTTATCTGGTCACCTTTAATTGACCATCTCAGCTTACCTGGTCTGAAACAATGGCTGGGACGCAGGCGCAGCTGGCTGATACTGTCGCAAAGTCTGGTGATTCTGGCTGTATTATTGATGGCAAGCCTGGATCCACAAACAGAATTAAAATGGATGGCCTTATGCGCTGTTTTGCTTGCTATAGCCTCAGCGACACAGGACATCACTATAGATGCTTATCGTATTGAAGCAGCACCAGAGCAATTACAAGCTGTTTTGGCTGCTGCATATCTGGCCGGCTACCGTCTGGCCATGATTTTCTCTTCAGCTGGCACTTTATGGATAGCAGCGTTATTCAGCAGTTCAGAAACTGGCTACGATCTACATGCCTGGCAGTCTACTTATCTGGTGATGGCCGCTTGTATGGCTTTAGGTTTACTCACTACCCTACTTTCGCCTGAACCTGTGGTCGAGCAGCAGGTGAACACCCCTTCCATCCATAGCTCCATCAGTAAAAAACTGCTGAATTGGCTCAAAGTCGCTGTGATCGGCCCTTTTGTTGATTTCTTCAGCCGCCATGGCCTGAATGCATTACTGATACTGGCGTTGATCGCCTGTTACCGGGTGTCCGATGTGGTCATGGGGGTAATGGCCAATGTGTTTTACGTCGACATGGGGTTTAGTAAAGAAGAAGTTGCTACTGTATCAAAAATATTCGGCGTACTGATGACTTTGCTTGGTGCGGCTTTAGGCGGTTTACTGGTCAATAGCTTTGGCACACTACGCATTCTGTTTGTTGGCGCCTTGCTTAGCTCATGTACCAATTTGCTTTATTGTTATCTGAGTACCCAGGGTCACAACATTCCATTGCTGATTGCAGTTATTTCTGTCGACAATTTAAGCGCCGGCATTGCAACCAGTGCTTTCCTGGCGTATTTATCGTCCTTGGTGAATTTAGCTTTTACCGCAACTCAATATGCCCTCTTTAGTTCCCTGATGTTATTACTGCCTAAGTTTCTCGGTGGTTTCTCAGGAGGCTGGGTAGAAGTGATGGACTATCAGGCGTTCTTTGTTATGACCGCTTTGATGGGACTACCAGCTCTTATCATTTGTTTTATTCTGATCAAAAAAACGCCGCATTAAAGCGGCGTTTTTTTCAAGATAAGAGCAAATTAAGCTTCAATCAGAACTTGCTTTAACCCATCCATAGGATCTATGGCCAAAGCCTGGCAATAACGAACATATTCAACGACATCAAGACGACGTTCCTGATTCTCCACTTTACCGATAAAAGAATGCGGAGTGCCCAAAATTTCTGACAAACTACGCATGGTATGGCCTTTCTCCTGACGC
>NZ_JAIWOI010000242.1 GCF_020217005.1 Rheinheimera sp.
TGACGCTTCAGCCATACACACAATCTTTTATTCTCGTCTGAAATAACGCTTTTAGTACCTTTCATTTGTTGTTCTCCCGACGCTCGAGCGCCTTCTGTTTACGACTTAAACTTCCTGCCAAAAAAATCCAAAAGCTTAGGGAATGTCCCAATAAGCAAAAAAAAGCATTTCATTAAACCATAGCTTGTTCAGAGCGTATAGTTACCCAGTTGAAAAAATCACCGCTTATCGCAAGATTTTGGCACTTTATCGGCCGGTCTGAATTACAGGAACGAACAGTTTTACTTACAGCACCAGGCACTCATTGCTTCCTTTTGTCGCTATGTTTCCACAAAAGGTCTGACTGAGGGCTGAACGGGATTTCGGGGAGTACAAACTAAAAAGGCTTCTGTGTTGAAGCCTTTTTATATCGATAAGAGTAAAGCTGAGGGCTAGACTGAAAAGCTCGAGCCGCAACCACAGGTTGTTGTGGCATTTGGATTTTGCACCACAAACCGACTGCCTTGCAGACCATCGGTGTAATCTACTACACCACCTACCAAATACTGCAGGCTCATAGGATCGACCACCATGGTCACGCCGTTTTTCTCGACAACCAGATCACCTTCATTCACTTTTTCATCAAAAGTAAAACCGTATTGGAAGCCAGAACAACCACCACCCGTGATGTAAACCCGCAGTTTTAACTCAGGGTTTTCCTCTTCTGTGACTAAAGCCAATACTTTATTGGCGGCGGCGTCGGTAAACTGAATTGGAAGCTGTAACTCTGACATGTGTCCTCCGGTGTAACTGGGCGCGGATTATCTAATACCTGACTAATTTATTCAAGTATTTCACCGGGCTGCTCTAAGGGCCAAAAAAAGCCTTTGTCTACTTTGGCTGATTTTGCTGACCGGGCGGCGGCAACCTTAAGGGCTACATCCACCTTTTCAGGCTTAAAGCCTTCAGGCAAGGTAAATTCACCTTCTATGATTTGGAAGTATTTAAAACTAAAGGCTTTATCGCTCTTAGCAAAACCTGCTAACTGCAATAAATCCACAGTCTCTCTTTTCTCGCCTGCAAAACCATGCAACTTCATCTCGACAGTACCTTTAGCAAAATTACGTTGCTTGTCTTGCTGGATCAACACCAGATTAAACCTGTAACTATTACCGGACGATCCCGGACTGATACTAAAACTGTCAATAATCAGACTGTCAGCCTGTAATTCAGGAGAAATAATACGTTGGTAGAACGCCAGCTCTTTGCGGGTATCAAACAACTTTTGTTGTTCAGATTTAAGTTCTTGCTGCATCAACTGGCCGGCACTTTTTTCCACGGCCAGTTCAGCCGTCAGATAGTCATTTTGTTTTAACTGCTCATTCAGGTTAGCCGTCAGACTATTGTTTTTTTTCTGACTCTCTTCCAGTTTGGACGACAGCACATTGACTTGCTGTACATAGTAATAATTACCAAATAATTGCCCAGCCAAAGCAGCAAGGCCCATCAGCCCCGCTGTTAACAACATCTGTCTCCAGCTTCGTTTGAGCCAGAGCATAAACTGCATACGATTCATCAATCTACTCAAATAATTCTACCCAAAAAGCCAGATCTTTCATTAGTTTGGGTATATGTTACACTTTGCTTATCCACAACTCAGACACTATAACATGTTACTACCTGCGGACTGGCAAGCAAAATTACGTCTTCGATTAGCTTTCCCTCTTACTTCTGTCCAGTTGTGTTTGTTGGCCATAGTGGCAGGCTTTTTAGCCGCACTACTAATACTGTTGTTCCGTCTGACCATTATTGGCATCCAAAGTTTCTTCTTAGAACGCACTGATGACTTCTCTGGCATAGCCGAAGGCTATCGATGGGCTTTGCCTTTTATTGCAGCTGTACTGATCAGCATCATGGCGATGTTGGTGGGCCTGAGCCATTACCGCATGGGTATTGCCTATGTAATACATAGAATTAAAACCCAATATGGGGTGATGCCTTTCTGGAATACCTTTAACCAGTTTTTTGGTGGCATCATGGCGCTAACCAGCGGCTTTTCTGTCGGTCGGGAAGGCCCTTCTGTACATTTAGGGGCCTTTGGTGCTGGCTTACTGGGTCAATATCTGCATTTGCCTTTTAACAGTATTCGTATACTGGCGGGATGTGGCATAGCGGCCGCAATTTCTGCATCTTTTAATACTCCGCTTGCTGCCGTTATTTTTGTGATGGAAGTGGTACTGAGGGAGTATCGTATTCACGTTTTTGTACCTGTGATGCTGGCTTCCGTCGTGGGCGCTTTGCTGACACGGGGAGTGTTTGGTATGGGTAACGATTTAGCTGCGTTAAAAATTGTTTCCATCAGCGGCTGGCATTTGCCTTACCTGGTACTTTGTGGTGTGGCAATTGGCGCAGCAGCCTATGTATTTAACCAGAGTATCTGGCGTATTCTGAAGTGGTTTCAGAAATGGCACTTAGCCTTGAAGTTATTATTAGCTGCGACTATTACTGCTGCTGTCGGCCATCTGGTTCCGCAAGCTATGGGCGCTGAGACTGGCGCTATATTTTATGCCGTCACTGCGTCCACTGAATTTTGGTTATTGCTGACCATTTTATTGGCAAAGTTTCTATTAACTGTAGTAGCCGTAGGTTTAGCCGTACCTGGTGGTGTAATAGGTCCTGTCTTTGGTATAGGTATATTGGCAGGTACCTTATTGGCATTTTTACCTGTATTTATCTCAGGAGATGCCAGTTTATCCGGCACTTATGCCACTTTAGGTATGGCTGGATTTATGGCGGCAACTTTGCACGCGCCTTTAGCCGCTTTAGTGGCAGTGATGGAGCTGTCTTATAACCCAGATATTATAGTGCCTGCTATGCTGGTCATTACCTGTGCTTATGTCACCACAGTACAGCTATTTAAAAACAAGTCCATTTTTGTATTACAGCTGGAGTTGCAACAACTGCCCTATAAACTAGCGCCTGCCGATGATGTGCTACAAAAAGTTGGGGTACTGGCCATGCTGGATAAAGAATATGTTGTGGTATCAGCCTCAGAAGACGATCAAATAGAATCTATCCTGGCGAATAAACCTGCTCATCAGCTGCTACTTC
Organism: Rheinheimera sp.; assembly: GCF_020217005.1. Taxonomy (GTDB): domain Bacteria; phylum Pseudomonadota; class Gammaproteobacteria; order Enterobacterales; family Alteromonadaceae; genus Pararheinheimera. The sequence goes on from NZ_JAIWOI010000242.1 coordinate 3,091, forward strand.
AGAAAACTGACAATCCTGAGCAGCCTTTCTTATTGATAGATTATGATTTGAATGCCTCGATGACAGGGCAGTCAACCTTGTTACGTCAACCACTGCAAGGCCTGAGTCATCAAGCCTCTATGGCAGAGGTTCATACCATACTTGATGAACAAAAAGGTGGCGTAGTCTACGTTTATGACCCATTGCAACCTCAACAGTTATTGGGCCTGATCCGATGGGAGCAGGTTCGTGCACTTTTAACTAAACAGAACAATTTAATCTGATGAATACATTACTAGTGATTAAAGCTTTGCATGTCAGTTTTATGGTGGCCTGGTTTGCCGGGATTTTTTATCTGCCACGGCTTTTTGTCTATCACGCGGACAACAAAGACCCAGCAGTTGATGCGCAATTTAAAGTGATGGAAAGGCGCCTGCTGTACTTTGTCACACCTTTTGCACTGCTCACCCTGATCTTTGGTCTTTGGCTGATCCATTTGTATGGCGCAGCCTGGTTTGCCGCAAGCAGCTGGTTGCATTACAAACTGCTGCTGGTCGCAGTGCTTTATGTCTATCATGGCTATTGTTTTAAGTTACTGCACGACTTTAAGCAGGGACAAAACAGCAAAAGCAGTAAATTTTACCGCTTTTTTAATGAATTCCCTGTGCTACTTCTATTCGCTATTATTTTTCTGGCGATTTTAAAGCCTGCATAGGCTGCTTTAAACCAGCTTATTTGCTATGATAAGCGCCGACTTTCAGCCAGTTTCGGCGCCCCCGCAACCTCTAGCAGATGAGCACCTAGTATGAGCTTTAAAGGCGAACATATCCTCTCCGTTAAACAGTTTGACCGCGACAAAATTCAGCAGGTTTTCGACATTGCCCGCAGTATGGAACCTTATGCCAAACGTCAGAAACGCACTACAGTGCTTGAAGGTGCTATTTTAGGTAATCTGTTTTTTGAACCCAGCACCAGAACCCGTGTCAGCTTTGGTTGTGCTTTTAATCTACTGGGGGGCGAAGTACGCGAAACAACAGGGATGCAATCTTCAGCATTATCCAAAGGCGAGTCTTTGTTTGATACGGCCAGGGTGATTAGTAGCTACAGTGATGTGATTGCAATGCGCCACCCACAAGCGGGCTCAGTCGCAGAGTTTGCTGAAGGTAGCCGTGTGCCAGTATTAAATGGCGGTGATGGAGCCAACGAACACCCGACACAAGCTTTACTGGATTTATTCACTATTGAAAAAGAACTGGCTGCATCGCAACAACCTATAGATGGTATGCATATCGCCATGATTGGCGATTTAAAGTTTGGCCGTACTGTACACTCTCTATCCAAACTACTCGCCCTGTACAAAAATATTCAGTTCACTTTAATTGCACCCAACGAGCTGGCGATGCCTGACGACATAGTGTCCCTGATTGAAAATGCAGGTCACAGAGTGACTATTACCGATCAACTGGCTGGCAATTTAAACGCGGACATTGTCTATCAAACCCGTATTCAGGAAGAACGTTTTCCCTCGCAAGAAGAGGCCAATAAATATCGTGGCAAGTTCCGCCTGAATCAGGATATTTACACCAAACACTGTAAATCCAACACTGTCATTATGCACCCGCTGCCAAGGGATTCCCGTGTCGAAGCCAATGAGCTGGATAACGATTTAAACCTAAACCCAAACCTCGCCATTTTCCGTCAGGCCGACAACGGTGTTTTAGTACGAATGGCTTTGTTCGCTTTAACTTTGGGTGTCGATCAGCTCGTTAGCAAATACGAACGTGAAGTACCCTGGTACAGCAACATGTAAGCCAGCCCCACCAAATTTATCTGTAAGTCGGGCTTTGCGCCCGGCTGATGTTTTAAGGATCTGTTATGTCCAAGTCAGCACAATTATTCCAGCAAGCTCAACAAACCATACCTGGTGGCGTCAATTCACCTGTGCGCGCATTTAAAAGCGTCGGCGGTACACCTGTATTTATCGATAGCGCCAATGGCGCCTATATGTATGATGTAGATGGTAAAAAATACATTGACTATATAGGCTCATGGGGTCCTATGTTGCTGGGGCATAACCATCCGGCTATCCGCGAGGCTGTGATCAAAGCCGCAGAAAAAGGCTTAAGTTTTGGTGCCCCCTGCCCTGCAGAAATCACTATGGCAGAAACCATTTGTGAATTAGTGCCAAGCATGGAAATGGTTCGAATGGTCAGCTCAGGCACTGAGGCAACCATGAGCGCCATTCGCCTTGCACGCGGTTTTACCGGCCGTAACAGCATTTTAAAATTTGAAGGGTGTTACCACGGCCACGCCGACTCGTTACTGGTCAAAGCAGGCTCAGGCGCTTTGACTTTAGGTGTCCCTAACTCTCCTGGTGTACCTGCTGATTTTGCTAAATATACTCTTACAGCTGAGTTCAATAATCTGGAACAGGTGAAACAGATTTTTGCCGAACAGGGTGCAGATCTCGCTTGTATTATTGTTGAACCAGTAGCCGGCAATATGAACTGTATTCCACCTGCGCCGGGATTTTTAGAGGGGTTACGGGCACTTTGTGATCAATACGGCACTGTGCTGATTTTTGATGAAGTTATGACAGGTTTCCGTGTGGCTTTAGGCGGAGCTCAGGCCTATTACAACATCAAACCTGATCTGACCACTTTAGGTAAAATTATCGGCGGCGGTATGCCTGTGGGTGCTTTTGGTGGTCGTCGTGACATTATGCAGCACATAGCACCTTTAGGCGGTGTCTACCAGGCGGGCACTTTGTCCGGTAACCCCATAGCTATGGCCGCTGGTTTAGCTGCCTTGACTGAAATCCGTAAGCCTGGTGTTTATGATGTGCTAACAGCCAAAACCACGCAGTTGATTGAAGGTTTAGCTGCAGCGGCTAAAGAAGTTGGTATTCCACTGGCGACTACTCAAGTGGGTGGTATGTTTGGACTGTTTTTTAGCAAAGAAGCGCATATTAGCAACTACCACCAGGCCACTCAGTGTGACATTGAAGCCTTTAAACGTTTCTTCCATCTGATGCTGGACCAAGGGATCTATCTGGCACCTTCTGCTTATGAAGCTGGCTTTTTATCCATTGCTCATAGTGATGACGATTTGGCTTATACCGTAGCAGCAGCTAAAAAAGCTTTTATTCAACTTAAAGCTTAACGCTTTCTTTCCCCACGTCACCTGAGGTTAACGGGCAGCGACAAGTCTTAGACCCCGGGAGCCTGGTAAAGCTTTGTGACCGGGGCGAAATGGCACAGTAATCAAAACTGCAGCTTCACGTGGGAAAAGTATTATTCAGTGGGCTCAGGATGCAACCAGACAATGTCCGTATCCTGAGTTCTGAACTGCTGTACAAATAACTCATTAAGACCTGCCACCAACGCCTGAGCGGGTTCAGGCAAAGGCCATTGCTGTTGCTGCTGAGTCTGCCAATCATAGTAGTTCAGCAATGAGCCCTGTTCGGACAACCAATATAACCCTGTATCTGCAGTAGTCCAGGCCGAGGCGTCTGTGGTTCGCCAGTTGATTTGTACTGGTAAGGTTGTCAATTGACCCTGTCGCCACAGTTTCACATTCACAGAATTAAACTGCTGCAATAACAGGCTATGGTCCGGGCCGCATTGTACATTTACGACATCTTTTGCCACAGCGTTAACTTGCCCTTGCCTGAGTTGCTTCAGCACCCAACCACTTTGGCTATGCGACGTCCAATACAAAGCGTCCTGACAAACAACAAAACGTTCTGCCCCTGCACCAGTTTCTATGTACGCCTTCAAACTGCCGTCTGCTGGTGAAAACTCTAACAGCTGTCTGTCTATCAGCACTAAGATTTTGCCTTCAAACCATATCAGTTGTTGAATATCTAATTGTGTTTTGAATTGGCTTATTTGCTCAGTTGTTTGGCCATCAGAGCGCCAAAGCTGCGGTAAACCAGAGCGGTCTGACACAAAAAAATATTCCTGCTGATGCGCCAGCATTAGATACTCTGACCTGTTACTCTCAGCAAAAGGCTGGGTAATAATTTGATTATTTTGCTCCTGCCATTGCAGTTTCCGCAAATCTGTTACTGCTTCCGCCGGGTAGACTGCTAATAACGACTGTTGCCAGACAGAAGTGTCGGCCAGATTAAAGGTCATCTCACCAAAAAGCCTGCTGTTGCCAGTACGCAAAGACAATACCTGCAACTGGCGAGCAGATTTATTCACTAATAAGTCATGCTCACTCCACCAGGCCAATTGATTGGCGGAAAAATCAAAATCTGTGATTACGCGCCAATCTGCATCTACCAAATCCAATTCCAATAGCGACGAAGAGTTGTAGCCCGTCTGAGCTATAGCGTAAGCTTTTTTTCCTTTCACTATTAAATGACTGACGCCCCGCCAGTTAGCCGGAAACTGCATCAATAAGCGTTGGGATTGATCCTGTTGCCAAAACCATAACTGCGTTTGTCCGGTTGCAGGATCTAAATCCAGCCAATACAGACCATCAGCAGTCATAGCCTGACCCGCAGAGATAAACTGATGGCACGAGAAAAGTGGAGTAGCGGCTTCGAATTGGGGTTTTACAGTTTGACGCAAAAACACACAGTCTTTTTGCTTCCAGGCTCTAAATACTATCTGTTCCGAATTCAGCCAGTGTGGCTGCGACAGCAGAGGATAAGAAAGCTCGTCATGTCTCGACTGCATAGAAGGTAATTGCTGCGCCACCCAACTCCAGTCAGAAGAACCTGGCAATTGATGCTGAAACAGCAATAACGACTGATCATTTGACAGTAAAGGGGTCTGTTCTTTGCCATCCAAGGCACTCAATGGCGTCACCTGTAAATAGCGGGGTAATGTTGCTTTTTCATTCATTTTACTGAGTAATAACGCAAAACCCAGACTAAACAGCAACAACACCAGACTACTAAACCAGATATACCGGATCCGCTTCAATTTATTTTTTTTACTGCTATGCCAGTCCTCTATCGCTTTTTGTGTACTGAGCAAATCCAGAGGGGCTTTTGTAGTCTGTTCGTCTTCGAGCTCTGTGTGCGGAGGCAAAGCTACTTCAGCCACTGGAGCAAGCCAACAGTAACCTTTCTTTGATAAGGTAGCTATATAGGTAGGTTCAACTCTGCTGTCCTGCAGCGCTCTTCGCAGCGCAGCAATAGCCCTGGTTAAGGATTCGTCCGAGCCTAAACCTTCCCCCCAAACGCCTGACAATATCTGATCCCGGCTTACAACCAAATCCTTATGGTCGAGGAAAAAGTTTAATAACTTGTGCAACCTTGGTTCCAATGTCAACACCTCCGGATCAGCGGAAGCTGACAGAGGCTGAAGTTGTCCAATGGTACGCAGATACCGCCATTGACCAAAGGTCAGGTAGTCTGCCGTATGTCGCATAAGGGTCCGCCTACATAAACAAGTAGGCGGATTATAACCAATTCAGGCAAAAAGTAGAGGGCCCTGATTACGCCGCTTTCTTAATTACAACATTTGACGCGTCTGGAGTGCTATTTTGCTCTACAAAATCAACATCACGACAAATCGGCCACGCCGGGCATACACCTGCTATCTCCTGCTTAACACCAGAGTCTACAGCGGGAGCTTTACCTGAGGCAAAAGACGTAGCAACTAAAACGGCGGCGATAGCGACAAATTTAATAGATTTCATAGTAGGACTTTCCTTTGAGTAGGTTGAATTTGACCTGCTCAGTTTCCGACAGAAAAGTCCATATAAACTGATGAAATACTTATAATTTCATGATTATTTTACGGTTTTTAAGTGCAATTTTGCTATATCAACATCTTGTGTTTCACCAATAACCATAAAAATATGTTGACCATCATGGCTTAAAGAGAATCTGGAAGAGTAAAGATCAGAAAATAGATCAAGTGGAGTGATCTTTTTCGTAGCATAGGAATAAAAAAATACTTGGCTTTGCTCATTAGCATTGATACTCGAAAAATAAATACCATCGTCCCACAAGACTATCGTTGACTCGGTAAACAGTTGACGGTGCAACTCCTCAGGCAGTGGTTCTTCACCAAGGTCAGATATCAAGCTAAATAAGCCTGTTGTCGCGTTGCGTTTAAGCTGATATTCGCCACTGCGACTTTGCAAATAAAAGTCAACTCCTTCGAGGAACAACTCTTGTTTCGTGTCCTTCGAGTAAGATTTAACTAGCCAGCGACCTTTTTGATTAACGGTGTACAAAACTGCCTCCTGATGTCTGCCCCAGGTCATGTTTTTCACTACTTCATCCTTGTTACTTATCCTCTTTGATTCCCCTTTTAAATTGAATAACCAAACCTCCTGATCAACCAAAACGAGCAAATTATTTCCATCGGGAGAAAACTTCAAATCCGTTATAGAGACAGAATTCTTGAAGTTGCTTATCATACGTTGGCTGTCATCCGGGTAAAAAAGCCAAATTTGAGGGAGTCCTGTACGCCTTGAAACTACAGCAGTCGGACCAGAACTTAAAGGATTTGCTTCAACCAGCCGCTCACTGCGATTGGATTTAAAAACTACAAGGTCGGATGGTTTTGAATTCAGTATTGGATTGCTAAACTTCTTAACATAATAGTTGGCATACACTCCAATAGTCCCATAAAACTCCCCCTCTTTCCCGAGTAGTAGTTCATAGGCATGATTGTCGGTCAAGGCAATAGTTTTAGTACTACCTGTGCTAACCTCAACTCCCTCGATATTCCATTTTCTGGCCGGATAATAAATAAAATCATCCTTTTTGCTCCAAGCAATATCTCCCGGATAACTGTGTTTGAGATGCAGCAACAAAGATGTTTCACCACTAGACAAGTTCATCAACCATAGCTGAACAGAGTTATTTGCCACATCACGTAAAAAAGCAATTTTGTCACCATTATGAGAGTAGCGAGCAGTGAAATCCCCCATACCATTATTATTAGGTAGCACCAGTTGT
>NZ_JAIWOI010000243.1 GCF_020217005.1 Rheinheimera sp.
GTTTTATTTTTCGACGCAATATCAAATGAAAAAATAGCCATCCGCTGTGGACTATTTTCGTCACTGGTGTAGATCAGTGATCTGCCATCTGCGGCCCACGATATGCGGCTAGAGATGCTTGTTTTTCCGCAAGGAGTTAAAAGCTCATCTTTCCATTCAGATTGGCCTGGCTTACCTTCAAAAGTAAGCATTCGGATTTCACAAAACTCTCGATATTTGAGTCTTTGATAAGCAATAGCAAGACCGTCAGGCCGCCAGCTTGCACCGTAGTCATCAGCATCACTTTGAGTTAACTGCTGCGTCTGATGATTGATAAGATTTTGCAGAATCAGCACATTTGAGGTGATATTGCCTTTTTTATAGCTGTAAACCAAAAAATCATTACTTGGTGAAATAGCTGGGTAATACTCAAAGCCATCCAATGAAGACACCGGGCTCCAGCTTACAAAAGGGGCTTGCTGTTGTTCTTCGGTGCTTGAAGGCCAAAAAATCCAACTGGCCAATACAGCTAATAGCACAGTGGCGACAGTTAAACTAACCCACCAAATCCTGTTGATTTTCCGCTCTGCAGCACTGACAGGTTCATCCTGCCGTTCAGCAGACTGCACAATTAACTGTTCCTGCTCAATCACCTTGGCGATAAAGCGATAGCCACGCTTTGGAATAGTTTCGATATAACGCGGAGATTTGACATCATCCCCCAACACGTCCCGCAAAATACTGATCACCCTTGCAACACGGCCATCAGTCACAGAGGTCATTTGCCAGACTTCTCTTAACAGTTCTTCTTTACTTATTAAACGGCCCGGATTTAACAGAAAAAAATTCAGAACACTTTGACAAAGATGATCCAACTCAGCCAGCTCACTGACCTCCATCCGGCTATTGAGTTTTGCCAACTTATCCAGCTGTGGTAAATACCACCATTCTTCAACTTTTAATTGCTTCTCTGGCCTGAACGACATAAGTCAATAATTCCCGTTTATTCGCAATCTGTGAGTAATGCCGCACTGACCACTTTGGGTAACAATAAAGTTCCGTCGCAATGGTCAGCCACCGCATGGCCAGTCGTAGCGGAAAAACGCCCTAAACTGACATCCGGAGGTATGGCCCGGAACAAAGAGTTCGGTGGCACCATGCTGAAATACCGGCTGAATAAAGTTAAAGCACCAGAGCCTCCGGTCAGACCTATAGATTTATTGTCATCTCGCCCCAACCAGACAGTCACCGAAGTTTCATGCTCAAAACCCGTGAACCAGCTGTCTTTATGCTCGCTGGATGTGCCGGTCTTTCCGGCAAAACGTATACCAGGAAACTGATTGGCCAGTATTTTTGAGGTACCGCTGCGACTGCTTTGTTGCATGGCATATTGCAACAGGTAATCTGCTTCTTCTGTAACTCTTTGTTGCACAATGTTTCTGCGCTGATGCAACATAGTACCCGCAGTCGTAGTAATTGACTCTATGCTGGCCAATTTTATGTAACGGCCTTTGTTGGCAATCACCTGATACAGTTGCGCTACTTCGGCAGGTGTTAACTCTACAGCACCCAAAAAGGCTGAAGGTTGTAGCTTCACGTCCCGTTCCAGACCAAGGCGTTTAAAACCTTCTTGTAACGCCGGCAACCCCAGCTTTAAACCTAAACGTACGGTAGGAACGTTCAGGGATTCTGATAAGGCCTGGATCAAGGTCACCTGACCACGAAATTTCTTATCAAAGTTTTGTGGGCTCCAGCCTCCCTGACTACCTTTCAGATGAATTGGGCTGTCATCCAGCATGGTGGCCAGACTAAACTGATTGGGTCTGCTCAGCGCCTGCAGGTAAAGAACGGGTTTGACTATACTGCCAATCTGCCGGCGAGCATCTAAAGCTCTGTTATACCCGGCAAAATGCACAGCTTTACCGCCCACAATGGCTTTATATGACCCAGCCTGATAATCAGTCACAACCATAGCGGCTTCCAACTTGCTATCCAGTTCGGACAAGCGTTGTTTCACTGTCTGCTCTGCTGCAAGCTGGGCCTGTGGGTCCATATAAGTAAATATTTTGATGCCGTTTTCAATGGTTGCCTGATCAGTCACTAACTCTTTCAGCTCACGCTTCACAGCATCCAAATAGGCAGGAGAGCGACCTTTTAAATGGTGACCCATAGGGATCACTGCCAAAGGTTTTTTTACTGCTCGCTGGTAATCTGAATCGGATAGTAAGTTTTCGTTATGCAACATTTTCAGCACCAGATCACGTCGATCTTTAGCTCTGGCACCAAAACGTCTTGGATCATAATAAGAAGGACCTTTAACCAGGGCCACCAGCAAGGCATATTCCTCCGGCAACAACTCATCCAGTGGTTTACCAAAATAAAATTTACTGCCAAGCGCAAAACCATGCACAGCATTGTTATGGAACTGACCAATAAAAATTTCGTTCAGATAAGCTTCCAGAATTTGATCTTTACTGTAGCGATAATCCAGGATCAGGGCGATCAGCGCTTCGTTCACTTTTCTGATCACGGTTTTATCCGCGGTCAGGTACATATTTTTTGCCAACTGCTGAGTTAAAGTAGAACCGCCCTGCACAGTTCGCCCAGCCAGCAGATTGGCCCAGAAGGCCCGGACCACAGACCAGACAGAAACACCATGATGGCGATAAAAGTCGCGGTCCTCTATAGTTAACAGCGCATCTTTAATGTGCTCTGGCATATCAGCCAGAGTGACCATTTCCCTGTCTTCCTGCTCCGAAGACACCAAATGCTGCACCAGTTGTGGTTCAATACGGGCTTTTTGTACCGATTTTTTTAACTGATGATCATAAATGTTATGTACCCGCTGACCAGCGAAGGAGACAGTAAATACCTCTTCCTGATCGTAGCCATCGGCAAACTGAAAAGCGCGGCGAAACACTGTAACTTTGCTATTCGATTGATTGTACTGGCCTGGCCCTGTAATTTTATCAACAGCCCTGTATTGCAATAAATCCAGCTCACTGATGAGCTGTTTTTGTGTCAGACTTTTGCCCGGAATTAATTCCAGACTTCGGGCATAAACCTGTGCAGGAAACTGCCATTTGTGACTGGAAAACAAGGTAGTAATTTTGCTATCCAGATAAATCAGATAAATAAATAATGTTAGTAATAAAACCAGCCCAAGTTTCAGGGCTAGCCACAGCATTTGACGGGCAAATTGTGGACGCTTCGCCTGTTTAGCGGCTGGTTTTTTTCTTGGGGTGCGGCTGGGTTTTTGTGTCATTTGTGCATAGCTTTTTTAGTTTTATTAGTCGGCATGGCGTCGGCAGGATTTTCGGGCCAATAGTGTTTCGGATATCGACCTTTCATTTCCTTTTTTACTTCTGTGTAACTATTGGCCCAGAAACTGGCCAAATCCTGAGTCACCTGTAAAGAGCGACGCGCTGGCGACAATAAATGAATTTTCATGGCTAAACGCCCGTTTGCCACAGTTGGAGTATCGAGTTGACCAAACATTTCCTGAATACGGATCGACAAAATGGCCTCACCTTCCTCACTGTAGTGTACTGGGATCATAGAGCCTGCAGCTGAACGCCAACTGTCTGGCATCAGGCTGCTAAGCAGTTGTTGCTCTTTGTAACTTAAACGTTGCCACAATAAAGTGTACAGGTCTAACTTATTCAAATCATTCAGTTTTGTAAATTTAGCTAAGGCTGGAGCTAACCAAACATCGGCATCAGCCCACAAGGAATCATCATCGGCTTTAGGCAACTGATGCTCTGGCATATGGGTGTGCATCAATTGCAAACGATAGCGCAGCTGCAATGCCTGCTCAGTCCAGGGTAACACCTGCAATCCTTGTTGTTTGATCCAATCCAGCCAGGCTTGCTGCTGTTCAGTCTCGGTCAATTTAGTAGTCAGAGGTTTACGTTCCAGTACACAACTGCCCAAGACTAAACGTTGTTCGGCGATAAAACGGCCCTGCTGCGCGTCAAAACCAACGTAGTCCTGCGACTGTAAATCAGAACGCCACTCTTGCATCAGTTCAGCTAAAGTCCAGCGGGCTGCCAGACTGACCTGAGTCGTTTGACCAAAATATAAATCACAAATCACCAGCACTTCACTTCCTGAAAGCGCACTGTCCGGGAATAATGATGCTCCGGCACTGTTGGTCAACAGATAACCTTTACCTCGCAATAACGCGATCCTGTCAGGAAAAGCGCGGCTTAGTAAAGCTGCGGTTAAATGCTGCGGCAAATAAGAGCTGACTTTAATTTGATTTTGCTGTGCCAGTTGCTTTGCCTGCTGTAATAAAGCGCCCTGCATGGGCTGCTGCAGCAGCAGATCCATATCCTGCTCACGACTGCGGTTTGGGTTCTCCAACAGAGTGACCAACACCACTGCCAACCAGGCTGCACCTTGCTCACCTTGTTGTTCCAGTTGTTTGCCATGCAGCAGCAAAGCGGCCAGACGTGGCTCTGTTCCTGTAGCTAACAACTGCCGGCCAAAGTCTGTGATTTGGCCTTTGTCATTAATAGCTTTGAGCTGTAATAACACCCAGGCTGCTGATTTCAGATTATTTTGAGGTGGAAAATCCAGCCAGAACAATTGCTCCGCGGAACAACCCCAGGCTGAAATCTCTAACAATAAGGAGGTTAAATCTGACTGCAATATTGCCGGCGGAGTATAAGCAATACGGCGTTGCCATAACTCTGCACTATCGAGGCGATAACAAATGCCAGCGGACAGGCGCCCGGCCCTGCCAGCTCGTTGGATTGCGGAAGCCTGACTGATAGCCACAGTATCCAGCCGGGTTAAACCATGTTTCGGATGATACAGGGCCTGACGACACAAACCCGAATCGACAACGACTTCAATTCCTTCGATGGTTAAACTGGTTTCAGCAATATTAGTGGTCAATACCAGCTTACGCCGTCCTGCCGGGCTTGGCGCTATGGCCTGTTGCTGTTCGGCCAGAGTTAAAGCCCCGGACAGAGCGTAAATATCTAACTGCTTATCTCTGTTTTGCTCCAGCAACCACTCCATGGCCTGATTAATCTCACGCTGACCAGGTAAGAAAGTCAGAATACTGCCCGGATGTTTCAGGCTGGCTTGCAGACTTAGTCTGGCGCATTGCAACCAAACAGGCTCAGAGCTTGGCGACTGATAAAGCACATCAACCGGATAACTACGTCCTTCGCTGCACAGCACTGGCGCATCCAAAGCGGTGGCTAGTTTTTGCTGGTCCAAAGTAGCGGACATAATCAGCAACTGTAATTCGCTGTTCAGTTGCTGCACCTCCAGCGCCAGTGCCAAAGCTAAATCCGCCTGCAACGAACGTTCGTGGAATTCGTCAAAAATAATCAGATCTATGCCAGCAAGTTCAGGATCCTGCTGAATTTTCCGGATCAACACCCCTTCTGTGACGATCAGCAGACGGGTATTGTTGCCATATTTTTTTTCATGGCGGATTTGATAGCCAACCTGTTGGCCCACAGCCTCATTCAACTGGCCAGCCAGAAAACTGGCGATACTTTTAGCTGCCAACCTTCTGGGCTCTAATAGCAGGATTTTTTTACCAACAAAATCAAAATGTTGAAGCAAATATAGCGGCAGGTAAGTAGATTTACCCGCACCTGGCGGCGCAGATAAAATAACTTTGTTGTGTTGTTTCAGGCTCTGCATCAAAGCCGGACAAATTTCTGCAACAGGTAACAAATTAGGTCTCTGGATAAACAAAAAGCAGCCTTATCTTAGCTGCTTTTTAATATGAACCGAAGTCAGAAACATCAATGTCCAGACCAATTGCTGTGTTAAACAGCAATTGGTGCTGAATTATTCGTTGATCAACGTCTGAGCCACCAGACGAATACCTACACCAGTGGCTCCAGCGGACCAAAAGCCAGTCGCAGAGCCCTGAAAAGCGGCCGCTAAATCTAAATGAACCCAGCCTTTGCCATCATTAGGCACAAAACGACTTAAAAAACCCGCCGCATTGCTGGCACCACCAGCACCACCGCCTTTAATAGGGCGGCTATTAGCGGTATCAGCATAAGCAGAAGGGCATTGGCCCTGATGCCATTTTTCCAGCGGTAATTGCCAGGCACCTTCCTGTACCTGGTCAGCATAAGCCAATACCCGTTGCGCTAAGGCTTTGTCCAAAGCGAACACTGCATTGTATTCTGTACCTAAAGCATTTACTGCGGCACCTGTTAAAGTGGCAGCGTTAATAATAAGTTGTGGTGTGGCTTCTGCAGCTTTTTGCAAACCATCGGCCAGCACTAAACGGCCCTCAGCGTCTGTATTGACTATTTCAACTGTGACACCGTTTTTATAGGTCAGAATATCGCCTAACTTAAAAGCACCGCCGGAAATCAGGTTTTCAGCACAGCACAAAATCAGCTGCACTCTTTTGTTTAAGCCCTGCAGTATCGCCAAAGCTAAAGCTGCGGTGACAGTGGCTGCACCACCCATATCACATTTCATGGTGACCATGCCTTCACTGGCTTTAATCGAATAACCGCCACTGTCAAAGGTAATACCTTTACCCACTAAAGCCGCAAAGACCGGAGCATCTGTTTTGCCCGTTGGGTTGTAGTCCAACACCAACATGGCCGGATCCCGGTCGCTGCCGCGGCCAACCGCATGGATACCTACCCAGCCATTTTCTAGTAATGCTGAACCTGCAATAATTTCTGCAGACACAGAACCTGCTGGCGCGACTGCCTGAATAAAAGTAGCAGCTTGTTCTGCCAAAGTAACAGGGGATAAATCTTCCGGAGTCTGGTTGATAATAGCTTTAGCCCAGCTAAAGGTCTGATGGAGATGCTGTAATTGCTGTTGTTCAGCTGCTGTGCCTGTCCAGCCGATAGCGCCCAATTTTTTTGCCGTACAAAAACCCTGATACAAAGCCCATTGACTGTCGACAGTCCAACCATCACCTACCAGTTGAAACTGCTGAATACCTAAAGCATCCAACTGACGACCTGCTTTTTGTACTGAACGCAAATCAGTCACTTTGACATGTAATTGGTAGCCTGTTGTATCAGGCGTTAACAGCACATTTTTGCCCCATTTGGCATCTGCAACATCGTTACTTAAACGAACTTGAATTAGATCTGACATAGTTTTTATCTCATCATCACCGGATAAATCATGAGGCCGAGTGTACCACAGGCCCTCAAGAGGTTAAGACGCTGTGCAGCATTTTAGCGCTTAATGCGATAAGTAATGCGGCGAATACTTTCTTTAAGGTGGCTACAGGTAATTTATGGGCCAAAGCTGCGCCCAAAGGGGCCGTAAAATAACTGACAGCCGCTATCAGCAACATAGCGGGAAGATAGACATATCCCAGACTGTAGCTCGGTAGCCCGGCAGTTGTCGAAGCTCCGGCCAGGAAATAGCCCAGCGTGCCACTGATCGCAATAGGTAAACCAACGGCAGCAGAAGTTCCTATCGCCTGTTGGATTTTAACATTACACCAGGTTAAAAACGGCACGGTCAGCGAACCGCCACCAATAGCCACTAAAGCCGACACTGCACCTATCACTAAGCCAACACTACTTAATCCAATAACACCTGGCAGTTGTCTGCTAGCTTTAGGTTTGATATTCAGCAACATCTGCAGAGCGACGTAACTCATAAAACAGCAGAAAAATATCGCCAGCGCCAGAGACGATAAAGCTGCCGCCAGATAAGCTGCAGCGACAGTACCTATTAAAATGGCCGGTGTTAACTTCCAGACCACAGACCATAAAATAGCACCATGTCGTTGATGGCTACGCATACTGGAAAAGGACGTGACAATAATGGCCGCCATGGAGGTTGCCAGTGCCATATGCACAGACAATTCAGCCGGAAAGTGTTGCGCCAAAAATAAAGCGGTCAGCACAGGCACCATAATACCGCCTCCGCCTACCCCTAATAAGCCAGCAAAAAAACCTACAAAAGCACCTAACAACAAATACGCAAGTATCCATTCGATGGCCATAACCCACACCCTTTGTTCGGAAAAGAGCCTTACTCTAACAAAGAGAAGCGGTAAAAATCTTCTGTTTTGAATAAGTTAACAGGGGGTGTAAAGATCAATGCTTCCCAAGTCGGGTTTTTGCGGTTTAGAGTGGTGTTTTTTGAAACCTGCCAAATTTGTAACATGTTGGAAAAAAGGTGACGCAGGCAGTTCTGCTCTGTATACTTCGGCGGCTTTTTTAATAGTGATTGCAGCTGTCATATTTTTCTGCTATCACTAGCCGCCAACTTTTTGCTTGGCACTGTTTTACAGGAGATGATCATGCCAGAAGGCAAAACCGTAAAAACCTTGGGTCTGTTAGCCCTTGCCGGCGTAGAGCCTTATCAGGCTGCGCAGGGCGAAGAATACATGAACCCAAAACAGCTGGACCATTTCCGCCGAATTCTGGACGCATGGCGTCAACAGTTACGTGAAGAAGTGGATCGCACCAAAAACCATATGGCCGACGAAGCTGCAAACTTCCCGGATCCAGTGGACCGTGCTGCTCAGGAAGAAGAGTTCAGTCTGGAATTACGTGCTCGGGATCGCGAACGTAAATTACTGAAGAAGATTGAAAAAACTCTGCAAAAAATCGAAGACGAAGACTTCGGTTACTGCGACACCTGTGGTATCGAAATTGGTATCAAACGTTTAGAAGCCCGTCCTACTGCCGATCTGTGTATCGACTGTAAAACGCTGGCTGAAATCAAGGAAAAACAACTGGGCGGTTAATGATGCCTGTTGTCCCTCCTGCTTACAGGGGCCGGTTTGCGCCATCGCCATCCGGCCCTTTGCATTTTGGTTCCCTCATAGCTGCTGTGGGCAGCTACCTGCAAGCGAAATCCCAACAAGGCCAGTGGCTGGTGCGGATGGAAGATATAGATACCCCCAGAATGCAAGCTGGCGCAGCCGACAGTATTTTACACACCCTGGAGCGTTATCAACTGTTCTGGGATGGTGATGTCTGGGTGCAAAGCCAAAGACTAGAGCGTTATCAACAGGTGCTGGATCTGTTAAAACAACAGCAACTCACCTATGCATGCAACTGCAACAGAACACGCATCCAAAGTCTGGTGCATGGCTATGACGGCTTTTGCCGTGACAAACAGCTCACCGAAGGGCTATTAGCCTGGCGTTTAAAAGCTCCGGCCACAGCAACATGCTTCACTGACTTACTGGCAGGAGAAGTACAAATCCCATCTAGTGTTGCCGCAGAAGATTATATTTTGAAACGCCGTGATGGGCTCTTTGCTTATCAACTTGTGGTCGTGGTGGACGATCTGGACCAGGGCATCACTGAAGTAGTGCGCGGCGCAGATTTAATTGACCTGACCTCCAGGCAACAAGCCTTATTTGGACTACTTGGTTCTACAGCACCGGCATATCTGCATCTTCCATTAGCTGTCGTTGAACCAGGCTTTAAACTGAGCAAACAAAACCATGCACCAGCAGTAGAGCACTGGCCCGTCAGCGACACTTTAACCGCAGTTTTACGCTTTTTAGGCCATCCACCGCCGCCAGAATTAAAAGGTGCCGACGCGACAGAATTGTTAGCCTGGGCTTGTTCTGCATGGCAGATACAGCAGATCCCAAGACAAAGCGAACAAAAATCGGCGGATTTCCTGTAAAAAAACCAGAGTTTTTCCAGAAAGCACAAGGCCGCACGTTCTATTTTTCCAGAGGCTGCGGTATCATTAGCCGCTTTTTTCATCGAGTTCATTTAGCTAAGCTCACAAGGAGTACTGCCATTATTTCGCGAGTCCTGGATTTTTGCCGCCGCACCCTTGGCAGCAAAAGCGTTGAGAGCGTAGCTCAACCCAAAAAAAGCCGTCAGTCCATTCTGCCTGAGCTGAAAAAAATCTCCCGTGATACCCATTCTGTGTCGCGTAAAGACATCAGCCCTAATGCTTTAAAAGTGCTATACCGCTTAAAAGATGCCGGTTATGAAGCCTATTTGGTCGGTGGTTGCATCCGCGATATTTTGCTGGGTTTAAAACCTAAAGATTTTGATGTGGTGACCAATGCTCACCC
>NZ_JAIWOI010000244.1 GCF_020217005.1 Rheinheimera sp.
TGAACAAGTGCGACAGGTGTTTAAGAACTGCCGTCTGATTGGCCGCCGTTTCCGTTTGGCCCATGTGGTGTTTGGCCGTGAAGTGATTGAAGTGGCGACTTTCCGTGGCCACCACACTGGCGACGATGAAACCAGTCCAAAAGCCAGCCAGAGTGATGCAGGCCAGATTTTACGTGATAACGTCTACGGCACTATCGAAGAAGACGCAGAGCGTCGCGACTTTAGCATTAATGCCTTGTACTATTCAGTAGCAGACTTTGCTATTTACGACTTTGCCAACGGCATTGAAGCCATAGCAGCACGCAAAATCGAATTAATTGGCGACCCGGAAACCCGTTACCGTGAAGATCCGGTGCGGATGCTGCGTGCTGTGCGTTTTGCCACCAAGCTAAATATGGACATAGCCCCAGCGACGCTGGAACCGATCAAAGAACTGGCTGTCCTGTTGAAAAACATTCCGGCAGCGCGTTTATTTGAAGAATTCCTCAAGTTATTCATGGCAGGCAAAGCCTTTGATAACTTTGTGATGCTGAATGATTTGGGCATTATCAAACAGTTGTTGCCTCAACTGGCCAAAGTATTAAAACAGGACAGCAGCGGCAAAGTGTTCAGCATGATCACCAAAGCCATGCAGGACACTGACCAGCGTGTTGCCGTGGATAAGCCTGTCACTCCGGCTTTTACTTTTGCGGCTTTATTATGGTACCCGGTTGAACAACGCGCGGAAAAACTGCTGGTTGAAAGTGGTCTGAACGAAGTGGATGCGCTGAATATTGCCATGATGGAAGTGTTGGACGAAGTACAACGTTCCATTGCTATTCCAAAACGTTTCAGCCTGACCATTAAAGACATCTGGTTCCTGCAAAGTCGTTTAAGTAAGAGAGCTGGACGTCGCGCCTTCAAATTACTGGAACAAACCAAGTTCCGGGGAGCTTACGACTTCCTGCAATTAAGGGCACAGGCCGAAGGCGGCGAATTGCAGGAATTAGCAACTTGGTGGCAGAGATTCCAGGCTGACGACGAAGCAGGCCGTGAAGCTTTAGTGCAAAACCTCGGTAAAGAAGGTATTGAACGTCGGCCACGCCGCCGTCGCCCACCGACCAAACGCCGCCCCCCGGGTTCAGCAACGAATGGCTGATACTCTGGTTTATATAGGGCTGGGCGCAAATTTAGCTCAGCCTGTACAACAGTTAGAGCGCGCGATCCTGGCTTTGAAGAACATCAAAGACACAAAACTTGTTCAGGTGTCCTCTTTCTATGGCTCTAAACCTATGGGGCCACAAGATCAGCCGGATTACGTTAATGCCGTCGCAGCTGTTAGGACCCGTTTAGCTGCGGTAGATTTGTTGACTGAACTGCAACAGATTGAGCTTGAACAAGGCCGGCAACGTAAAGATGAACGCTGGGGCCCCCGGACTCTGGATTTGGATATTCTGTTGTTTGGCAATGATCTGATCCAGACTGAGCGCCTCATTGTGCCGCATTACGGCATGAAGCAACGCGAGTTTGTGCTTTATCCGCTGGCAGAACTAAACTCAAACTTGGTATTGCCTGATGGCACCAGACTGACCGAGTTACTGACGACTGTGCCTTTAAACGGCTTGACTCGTCTCTGATATACCCAAAGTAATTGGAGTTGCAGGGAGGCGACTAGTGATTGAGACCCCAGGAGCATAGTCGTCCTATGTGACTGGGGCGAGATCGCGAAGTCAACAATGCTGCAGCTTCAAGTACGAAGGGTATAACTTGCCGTTGGCGTTTTTTTATGCCAAGGTGCGCCCCGAATTATTCCCTTGTGGTCGGATGAGAGAAAAATGGCAAAAATTACCACTGCTCAATTACTGAAGTTAAAACAAAAAAGCGAAAAAATTACCGCTTTAACGGCTTATGATGCCAGTTTCGCTAAATTGTTTGCCGATGCCGGTGTTGAAGTTATTTTAATTGGTGATTCCCTGGGCATGGTGTTACAGGGCCATAGCGACACGCTGCCTGTAACTACAGCTGAAATTGCCTACCACACCCGCTGTGTCCGCGCTGGAGCACCGTTGGCTTTCGTCATCGCCGATATGCCTTTTATGAGTTACGCCACAGTGGAACAAGCGATGCAAAACGCCACACCTTTGATGCAAGCAGGTGCCAATATGGTCAAGCTTGAAGGCGGTGATTTCCTGTTACCTACCATCAAAGCTCTGACTGAACGTGGTATCCCTGTTTGTGGTCATTTAGGTTTAACTCCTCAGTCCGTGCACGTATTTGGTGGCTTTAAAGTTCAGGGCCGTGACGAACAGGCTGCAGATTTAATGGTGCAACAGGCCATAGCATTACAGGAAGCTGGCGCTCAGCTGTTGGTGGTAGAGTGTATCCCTTCCGCTTTGGCAGAACGTATCTCCAAAGCTCTGATGATCCCAGTGATCGGTATAGGCGCAGGCAAAGACACCGATGGCCAGATTTTGGTGATGCACGATTTATTGGGCATCAGCTCAGGTTACATTCCAAAATTCTCCAAAAACTTCCTGCAGGAAACCGGTGATATTAAACAAGCCATAGGTAAATACATTCAGGATGTAAAACAAGGCCAGTTCCCTGGCCCTGAACATAGCTTTTAAGGTCTGCTTTTTATGTTAATGATTCAGGATATTGCTCAGCTACGTGCTCTGATTCGTCAATGGCGTAGCGCCGGCGAACGCATCGCATTCGTTCCAACTATGGGTAACCTACATCAGGGTCATCTGCAATTAGTCGACACAGCCAAACAAAGAGCCGATAGGGTTATTGCCAGTATTTTTGTGAATCCGATGCAGTTTGGCGCCAATGAAGACTTGGACAAATACCCACGCACTTTAGAGCAGGACTGCAAAGGCTTGACCGAACATGGCACCGATGCGGTATTCACTCCAACACCACAACTGATTTACCCTCGTGGCCTGGATGTGCAAACTTTTGTTGAAGTACCGCTGTTAGGCGATTACCACTGCGGCGCCAGTCGTGCCGGGCATTTTCGTGGCGTATCAACCATAGTCACTAAGCTGTTTAATCTGGTGCAGCCAGACATTGCCTGTTTTGGCCAGAAAGACTATCAGCAACTGGCTATTATCCGCCAGATGGTAGCTGACTTATCTATGCCAATTGAAATCATTGGAGTGCCAACAATCCGGGCTGAAGATGGTTTGGCCTTAAGTTCACGTAATGGTTATTTAACAGCGGAACAACGCAGCACAGCTCCGGCTTTGTACCGTACTTTGCAGTGGATGAAACAGCAGTTACAGCAAGGCGTCAGCGATTTACGCGCTTTAGAGCAGCAAGCCAAAGATCAGCTGAATGCGGCAGGTTTTAAAGCAGATTATGTCAATATCTCCAATCGCCAAACCTTAGTGCCTGCCGCGGATTTAAGCGCTCCGCTGGTCATATTGGCAGCTGCCCACCTGGGTACGACACGTCTGATTGATAACATCGAAGTCTAATACCAGAAGTCAGTCTACGGCAGTTACAGATAACGACTGGGACTGACTTTAGTTTTATGTCCTGCCCGGCTCATGGCTGTTGTAACGGGGCAACTCTGCATCCAGATCATCCCAGTTGGCTTTCGACGATACAAAGTTATGGCTAATGGGGCGTTCTGTGATGTCTGAATCCAGTATGCCCAAACGAATACGAACTCGACTTGGATCTGCAGCGCTTGAGCTATACACAGGACTACCGCAGTTGGAGCAAAAATGCCTCTGCCTGCCTTGTTTTAACGAAAAGGCTTTGAGCAGTTGTTCGCCTTGAATCACACTAAATTCGGCACTGGATACGAAGCCATTGGTAGCATAGGCTGTGCCGCTGGATTTTCGGCACAAAGAACAATGACAAAGAATGATGTCCTTGATGGAACCATAAATTGCGATTTTTACCGCACCACAAAGGCATTGGCCTGAATACATAACAAGTTTGCTCTTTCAATCACAGCTGGTTAAAGGCTGTCTTTTCTTGGCATCAACAACCACAAAATGACATAAACAAATATGCCGGGAAAAGCTGCGGACAACACCGACAGCAGCACATACACCAGCCGCACACCACCGCTGGACCAGCCAAAGTACTCTGCTATACCACCACAAACTCCGGCGACCATTTTATCATTGGATAAAGCTAAGCTTTTATCTGACATCGTACTTCCCTCTTGAATAAACCCGAACTCTAAAGTAACTCTGCCAGCGACGCTTAGCAATGCATGAGGATGTAAGAAACTATGAACGCCTTTACGAACACCTTCTGACTGCACTATGGTAACAAGCGGCAGAGTGATGACTCTGCTCCACCATAATACAGACCTGTCATAGGGTCAGTCTGACGTAATAAAGGAAGGATTGATGAAAATAACAAAACAGATTTTCGGTTCTACCCTGCTGGCTGCAACTGGCCTTTTATCGGCTGGCCTATCTTCAGGACTGAGCGCAGCCACTATGCCCGCTTTAAAAGGCAATGAAACACTCTGGCTGCTTGATAATACACATCAACTCATCAAAGTGAAGGTTGCAGCTCCGGACAAAATAGTCGAACAGAAAACACTTTCAGGCCTGGCAACAGGCGAGGCTTTAGTTGGCATAGATTACCGCGTTGCTTACGGCGTTTTATTTGCATTATCCAACCAAGGCCAGTTGTACAGCATAGATACCGGTACAGGAAAACTGACAGCCACAGGCCCTGTTTTACCTGCAGGCACCTTAAAAAAAGGTCAGTTTGGCTTTGATTTTAACCCTGTGGCTGACAGGATCCGGGTGGTGAATGAGCATGGTCAAAACTTAAGACTGCATCCGGAAACTGCAGCTTTAGCTTCTGTTGACCCTGAACTGCACTACGCAGACAAGGACGCTAACTTTGGCAAAAAACCCACCATAGTGGCTGCAGCTTATACCTACAACCAGCAAGACAGCGCGCTGACAACCAACTACGCCATAGATAAAACCCATGGCACGCTGGTAACCCAAGGCAGTAAAGAAGGCACAACGCCAGCGGTATCACCTAATACAGGCCAGTTGTTTACTGTAGGCAGCCTTGGACTACAATCGCTGCAACAGATCTCCTTTGATATTTCCGATTTAAGTAACCTGAGCTTTATGGCTGTCAGCACAACAGCAGAGCCGGCCAGTACTTTGTATCAATTATATTTACAGACAGGACAAAACAAAAAACTGGGTACTTTGGCGAATGGTCAGGACCTGCTTGGTATGGCGATTGAACCCTGATTGGTAAGTTATTACCGCTCTGACGCCATAAAAAAAAAGCCCGGTCACTTCACACTTCAGTGCTGTGATTGGGCTTTTTAACTATAGTGAACCTGCTTAGGGCTTCACAGAATAAGATCAGGCTGCACTGTCTTTAGCCAGTTGTAATAACTTAGGCAAAAACTCTTTATCCAAAGCGGCCACTTGCTGCTGTTCTTCCAGCACATCAAATAAAATTTGATCTGTCGTCAGCGGGTTTGCTAATACCACACGGAACACCACTGTATCCTGACGCTGATAACGCTCTGGTTTAATCCGGGTACGGGAGACAAAAGAGCGCCCTTCTTCCCTTTGAGTTTTCTGAATAAAGCGGGTTAAACCGTTGAGAAGTTCATTAAACTTGTGCTGTTTTTCCGGCGAAGCCAAGGCCATAGCGCGTTGCACTTCGGCCGGCACATAACGATAAGTTAATAAACACAACTCAGGTTCAGTGATCAGCTCAAACTCCGCGTGATCTTTAATTAAACCGGCAAAATAACGGGCTTTATCCAGACTGCGGTTGATCAGAATTTCATAACCCTGGCGGCCAATCACCTGTAAGCAGGCATGGACTAACATGGCCATACCAGGGCGTGAACCTTCCAGCGTCTGACTGCCTAAATCTTTGGAGCCTTTACGCAGAATATACTCAGCATGATGTTCTATCGCATGGGCCGAAGACGGATGCTTAAACACCACCATACCGGCGCCCATAGGCACATACATTTGCTTATGCGCATCTATAGTGACTGAATCAGCACGCTCTATGCCGCTTAGCAGATGACGGTATTTATCAGATAACAAGGTGGCCCCGCCCCAGGCGGCATCAACATGAAAATGGCAGCCCAGTTCAGCGGCTAAGTCAGCTAAATCATTCAATGGGTCGACATTGCCGGTTTCTGTGGTACCAGCCACACCTACTATGGCCATCACTTTAATGTTTTTATCATTCAGCTCACGGCTGACGCGGCGCATCTCTTCAATTTGTACTTTGTTATTGGCATCGGTTTTCACCGGTACTAAAAACTCACGGCCTATACCTAAAATATCAGCGGCTTTGCCCAAGGAGTAATGGCCACGCTCTGAGACTAAAATAGCTAATCCTTCATAGCCATAGTATTTCATAGCGCGGAACAAACCTTCTTTGGCGACACCTTTAAAGTCACCATCGGCCTTTAATAATCGGTTACGGGCTATCCAAAGCGCGGTGATATTGGCAATGGTGCCGCCAGAACAAAAAGCACCTAAAGAATGGTTGGCGCTGTGCATCCATTTTTTATAAAAGCTATCGCCCTCGCCATACACCAGATGGTGCATCATACCGATGACCTGACGCTCTAATGGAGTGAAGGCTTTGGAGGTTTCGATTTTCACCAGATTCTGGTTTAAACCCACCATCATTTTGGACAGTGGCAACACAAAATAAGGCAAAGCTGAGGTCATATGACCAATAAAACTGGGGGCTGCGGTATGCACTGAATGCGCCACCAGTTTTTCCATCATCTGCTCTGCATAATCCGAGACAAATTTGGGCTCTGACGGGATTTGATGAGCCTGAAAATCGCGCTCAATTTGCCACAGAGGTTTTTCCACTGCGACAATACTTTCGCGTAAAAAACCTGCCAGATTCTGCGAAATGTTCTGCTCTATGATACTTAGCGTCGAGTCCGGAGCCTCGGGCACAGTAAATATCCGCCACAAAGCTTCTTCAGACGCTGTAGCCTGGCGTTTGTTTGATTCTGTCATTCGTATCCTGTCTCACCGGGGTCACATTATCGGCTTATAATTGTTGTGTTTTCGGGCCGTAAAATCAGTAAGTCAAAAAGGAAGTCACTGTACTAAATGCACATTTAAATGTCTTTAAAAAAATTCATCTGTCGATCATCTTGCTGCAAAGAACAGCATAAAGTGCTGATTTTTGCCGAATGTCGCTGCCTGATTGCAACAAATACTCCTTAAAGCCGGTCTTTACATCAGATTAAAGTATTAGCTGTCAGTCTGGACTAAATCAGCTAAGCTATTAAGGTATTGTTTTCAGGTTCCTTTTTACGAGTCATTGCATGGTACGGATCCGTTCAGCACATTTTATTCTGGTCAGCCTTCTGGTGTATCTGCTCGCCATTGCTGGTTATGTATATTACCAGTATCAACAAACCTATCAGACAAAACTGGCTCAGATAGATCAACAATTAATAAATGCTGTCAAAGCCGTCCCTTACCTGTTAGGCGAGCAGTATCATGACAATATCAGCGGTCCACAGCATATCTCCCGTACTGACTATCTAAAATTGGCAAAAAAGCTCAGTCTTTACGCTAAGGATCTAAAATTACAATATGTCTACAGTATGATTCAGGTCGATGGCAAAGTGCATTTCACCTCCTCCAGTTATACCGAAGATGATTTATTACGTGGCCAGTTAAATTATTTTTATGATTATTACCCTGAAGCCACTGACGCCAACAAAGCCGCCTTCGCCTCTATAGCTCCTGTATTTGAAGAATCTGTTGACCAGTTTGGTCATTTCCGCTCGGTGTTAATTCCTTATCAAAGCGCAAACGGCACTCCTTATCTGGCAGGCGCTGATATCGCTATCACAGATATGGATCAACGGCTGATGGCCAGCATGCAACAATCGATTTTAAGTGGCTCAGTATTTTTTGGCCTGGCGCTCATATTGGCCTTAAGTTACGCTACGTTCTTACGACGCACTCTAACCACAGACCGTAGTTCAGGGCAGCGGAATGCTCTGGCACTGGAAGCCCATCTACGCCATGAAGCCGGCAATTTAAGTCAACTTGCTGTGGTACAGGTGAATAATCTGGACGAAGTCAGCCATCTGTATGGAGCTCTGATTGCAGAACAGGCCATGAGTCACTTTATCCAAAAGTTACAACTGCATTTTGGCCGCTCTTATCGTTTATATCGTTTATCATTTGAAAAACTGGCGATCCGTCGTGTTGCGACAGTCTCTGATACCGAAATGCATGACAAACTAAAAAGCTTTGATTTCACGCAAGCTGTTTTAAACGATCCGTATCTGCTTTTTACCGTTACTTTGGGCGTTGCCCTGTCACCAAGAGCTGTTGTGCTGGAGAACGCTATGCTGGCGGTTAACAGTGCACGTTTACAACAGCAATCTCTGGTCGTCTACTCAGACAGTTTACTGGCGCTGAAACAACATCTGCACACCAATATCAAGATGGCGAAAGAAGTTCGGGAAGCCATAGGTCACGAACAAATAGTGCCCTACTTTCAGCCTGTAGTACAAATCAGCACAGGCGAGATTTTTCAATATGAGTGTCTGGCGCGGATTTTACGTAGCGACGGCAGCATTCTGACACCAGGTCAGTTTTTAAGTATCGTCAATCGTAGCCATCTGGATTCGGAGCTGACCAAAATGATGTTTATCAAAAGTGCCAGCCAATTTGCTACCTCAGACGTCAGCTGGTCTATTAACGTCACCTGCCGCGACTTATTAGATTATGATTTACAGCAGTTTTTCCTCGATTATTTACAGCATTACCCTAAGCCACAAAGGGTGTATTTTGAGCTGGCAGAAGCAGGGGTTCTGCCGGAATTTGATCGTTGTCGCGATGCTATTGCTGCGCTGCAAAAAGCGGGGGCAAAAGTACTGCTGGATGATTTTGGGGTAGCCAGTGGTGTTGGAATGGCCGATCTGCTGCAACTCCATGTAGATGGTTTAAAAATTCATGGCAGTTTAGTTGAACTCATTACAACTGACCCTGATGCTCAGCTTTTTATTGAGCATATCAGCTCCTTTGCTCAACAAACTCAGTTGCTAATCATTGCTGAAATGGTAGAAAGCAAACAGTCGCTGGACGCATTGGAGCGCTGTGGTATTAAATATGCTCAGGGTTACTACTTTGGTCCGGCGGCACCTGTACCGCTGCGTTATTACGAAAATGGAGGCCGATCACATTAGTAGCACCAACTACACTGATCTGCCCCCGTTTTTAGTCTTAGCTTCTTAGACCTGTGCCCTTGTTGATCAGGTACATGGCGAAGCTAAAAAACACCAGAATAAAACCAATAATGACACTAAAGGCGAACACCAGATTCACATCACTGACGCCTAAAAAGCCATATCTAAAAGCGTTCACCATATAAACAATAGGGTTCACTTTAGACACGTATTGCCAAAACTCCGGTAATAAACTCAGTGAATAAAACACACCGCCTAAATAGGTCAAAGGCGTCAGCACAAAGGTCGGAATAATGCTGATGTCATCAAAAGTTTTGGCATACACAGCGTTAATTAAACCAGCCAGCGAAAACAAAGTCGCAGTCAGCACCACGGTCGACATCAGAATAAACAAGTGATGCACTTTGATATCGACAAAAAACAGCGATAACAACGACACTATTAAACCGACCAGAATACCGCGAGCCACACCACCGCCGACATAACCCAGCACTATGATGTAGTTCGGCACAGGCGCAACCAGTAACTCTTCGACATTGCGCTGAAATTTAGCACTGAAAAAAGACGAAGCCACGTTAGAGTACGAGTTGGTGATCACCGACATCATAATCAGGCCAGGCACAATAAACTCCATATAACTGAAGCCGCCCATATCCCCAATACGGGACCCCACCAAGGCACCAAAAATGACAAAATACAAGGTCATGGTGATGGCAGGTGGAACCAGGGTTTGCACCCAAATCCGCATAAATCTGTTGGTTTCTTTATAAAGAATACTTTGTAGCGCTATTAAATTACGTGAACTCATGC
>NZ_JAIWOI010000245.1 GCF_020217005.1 Rheinheimera sp.
TTTGGCTCCGCGTCCGTTTTCGACCAGACTGACAAACAACTCTTCCAGACGGTTGGCTTTGTTACGCATTGAAAGTACCTGTATACCTTGTGCTGTTAAAGCACTGAAGACTCCATTGAGCCCCTGAGCTTTTTCCACATCCACTTCGAGGCTATGGCTGTCGGTCTGACGGAAGCTGTAACCATCCAGCGTGATAGTGGCATCCGTAGGAGCAATATCAAGTAAAAAGGTTTCTTTGTTAAGCTTGCTCAGCAGGTTTTTCATGCTGGTATTTTCGACTATCTGACCTTTGTCGATAATGGCGATATTACGGCACAAAGACTCAGCTTCTTCCAGATAATGGGTAGTCAGAATAATAGTCACACCCTGCTGGTTAATTTCTTTTAAGAATTCCCACATAGAGCGACGCAGTTCAATATCAACACCTGCTGTAGGTTCATCTAAAATCAGTAACTTAGGTTCATGCATTAAAGCTCGGGCTATCATCAGCCTGCGTTTCATCCCGCCAGACAGCTCACGCGAACGAGCGTTGCGTTTGTCCCACAACCCCAGCTGGCCTAAGTATTTTTCGGCCCGGACTATGGCAACAGAACGTGGCACGCCATAATAACCTGCCTGATTCAGCACGATTTGCAGTACAGTCTCAAACTGGTTGAAGTTAAATTCCTGTGGCACTAAACCCAGCTGGCTTTTGGCATCTTCCAGTTGAGTGTCCAGATCGTAATCAAAGACTTTGACTGTGCCGCTGCTTTTGTTGACCAATGAACTGATAATGCCAATGCTGGTGCTTTTACCAGCGCCATTTGGGCCCAACAACGCAAAAAAGTCGCCTTGCTGTACCTCCAGGTCTATGCCTCTTAAAGCGACAGTGCCGCTTTTATACACTTTGTGTAACTGTCTAATTTCTAACGCTAAGGTCACTGTGGATCTCCATAGCCCCAACGGCTGACTAACTGTTGTTTTAAACCTAAATGGTCAAGAATTCGAGCCACCATAAAGTCGATTAAATCATCGACAGATTGGGGCTGATGATAAAAACCTGGAGCTGCTGGCATTACTACAGCGCCAGCTTTGGATAAAGCCAGTAAGTTCTCGAGGTGAATGGTACTTAGTGGGGTTTCACGCGGCACAATGATCAGTTGACCGCGCTCTTTCAGTACCACATCTGCAGCACGCTCGATCAGATTGTCGCTCATGCCATGGGCAATAGCGGCAGCAGTGCCTGTAGAGCAAGGACAAATCACCATTTGTTTAGGTGCAGCTGAACCTGAAGCACAAGGCGAAAACCAATCATCTTTACCATAGACCGCCAACAGCTCTTTGCTGACACCGGTTTTTTCCAGAATAAAATCACGGCAGGCTTCAGGGCCACCCGGCAGTTTTAAATCATATTCAGTGGCAAAAACCACACGGGCTGCGCTGGAAATCAGCAGATGCACTTTGACCTGTTGTGCCAGTAGGTTTTCCAGCAAACGCCAGCCATAACCAGCGCCTGAAGCGCCGGTAAAAGCTAAGGTGACTTCTTGGGTCATGGAGTTCTCTTTTTAAAATGATGACACTAATTTTTCCGCTGAGCCGACCCCTAAGTCATTGGAGTTGCAGGGAGGCGGCAAGTGTTCAAGGCCCCAGGAGCATAGTTAACCTATGAGACTGAGGCAGGAACAGGCAGCCAACAAAGCTGCAGCTTCAGGTACTACTGGTTGCAGACAAGGCATCGAGTAATTTTTGGTGAATGCCACCAAAACCGCCATTGCTCATAATGACTATATGATCCCCAGCGGACGCTTTTTCAACCAAAGCAGCCACTATTAATTCAACCGACTGAAATACCTGGGCTCTGCCCGGCATTTGCTCGGCTACAGCGGCCAATGACCAGCCAGAATTCGCAGGTTCAAACAGCAGCACTGCATCGGCGTCATGCAGCGAATCAGCGATAGCCGACTTGTGTACGCCCATACGCATAGTATTGGATCTCGGCTCCAGCACTGCCCAGATTTTTGCCTGCCCTACCCTGGCTCTTAAACCGGCTAAGGTGGTTTCAATAGCTGTAGGGTGATGAGCAAAATCGTCATACACAGCTATGTCCCTCACTGTACCTTTGAGTTCCATCCGGCGTTTTGGTGCAACAAACTGCGTTAAGGCTTCAATAGCCACGGCCACAGGAACACCGACATGGCGGGCCGCAGCTATCGCCATCACAGCGTTTTCAACATTGTGGTTACCACATAAAGTCCAGTTTAAGCTGCCTTGCGAAAGTCCCTGATAAAACAGCTCAAACACACTGCCATCCGGTTGCTTTAATTGCACGGTCCAGTCTTTGCCATAGCGCTGCTGCTCACTCCAACAGCCCATAGCCAGAGTTTGATCCACAGCTTCAACATTAGCTGGGCTTAATACCAAACCAGTGGCTGGCACCATACGCAATAAATGATGGAACTGGCGCTGAATAGCAGCTAAATCCGGGAATATATCAGCGTGATCGTATTCCAGGTTGTTAATCACCAGAGTGCGGGGTCTGTAGTGCACAAACTTGGAACGCTTATCAAAAAAGGCCGTGTCGTATTCGTCGGCTTCAATGACAAAAAACGGCGAGTCGCCTAAACGGGCCGAACTATCAAAATTCTGTGGAATGCCACCTATTAAAAAGCCGGGTTTCAAGCCTGCATATTCCAGCACCCAGGCCAGCATACTACTGGTGGTGGTTTTGCCATGAGTACCTGAAACCGCCAACACCCAGCGCTGATGCAACACCTGCTCAGCCAGCCACTGTGGTCCTGAACTGTAAGGAATATTTTGATCCAGAGTGTACTCCACTGCCGGATTGCCACGGGACATGGCATTGCCAATAATCACCAGATCAGGGGCTGGTTGCAGCTGCACCGGATCATAACCTTGGGTCAGTTCTATGCCCAATTGTTCCAGTTGAGTACTCATAGGCGGATACACGTTGGCGTCAGAGCCCGTGACTTTATGCCCAAGACTTTTAGCTATAGCGGCAATACCGCCCATAAAAGTGCCACAAATGCCTAAAATATGAATATGCATACTCGATCCTTAGCCAGTCCATCATGGATTCTGCCGCCATTCTAACAAAGGTCTTTGCTAAACAGCTGAAATAAAACAGGGAGAAACCTGCAATTTAGCCTGAACTTGATTAAAATGGCAGCTGCTGTGGCCGACAGCCCTGAATCAAAATTAACACTGCGGTCCACGCGCCCTCTACCTACACAAAAAAAGGAATGTTTTATGCGTCGATTGGCTCCGGCATTGCGTCTTGATGGCGCAGATGCAGAACTGATAGATCTGATTAAAAGCATCGTAGCCGCCTGCAAAGAAATTTCGTTTCGGGTAGGTCAAGGTGAACTGTCAGATGTATTAGGCTCCACACTAAATGAAAATGTGCAGGGCGAAACCCAGAAAAAACTCGATGTCATATCCAACGAACTGCTCAAAGATTTAATCCTTGAAACTGGTTCAGTGATGGCTATCTCTTCTGAAGAAGAAGAAAGCACGGTGGCTGGTAACCCTGCCGGTAAGTATCTGGTGACCTTCGATCCGCTGGATGGTTCGTCCAATACCGACATCAACAGTTTAATTGGCACTATTTTCTCCATACTGCCTGCCCCTAAAGGCGCAAACCCTTCAGACCCTGCTATTTTCCTGCAACCAGGCACAGCCCAAATAGCTGCTGGTTATATACTCTATGGTCCTTCAACTATGATGGCGCTGACCACAGGCAAAGGCACCAAAATGTATACGCTGGATAAAACCTATGGTGGTTTTCTGCTGACGCAAGAGCAGGTTACCATACCAGGAGTCACAGCTGAATTTGCTATTAATATGTCGAATCAGCGCTACTGGCAGCAGCCGATGCAAAACTACGTGGCGGATTTGCTTAAAGGCAAAGACGGCCCACGCGGTAAGAACTTTAATATGCGTTGGATAGCGGCTATGGTCGGTGACGTCCACAGAATTTTGTGTCGTGGTGGTATTTTTGCTTACCCAAGAGATTTAAAAGATCCCACCAAACCGGACAAGCTAAGACTGATGTACGAAGCTAACCCTATGAGTTTTCTGGTAGAACAAGCTGGTGGAGCCAGTACAACAGGCTCAGAGCGCATTCTGGAAATTCAGCCAGAAGACATTCACCAACGTGTTGCTGTAATTTTAGGTTCAAAACACGAAGTGGAAAGCTGCCTGCAATATCATCAGGTGTAGGTTCCATTAACTGTAGGGGCGCGGTTTATCTGCGCCCGTCCCGATGCAAAACTTATGTCGGGCGAAAGCTCGCAGACAACAAAGCTGCAGCTTCAAGTACGACGGATATTCGCCTAAGAAGTTGGAGTTGCAGCGCGACGACCAGAGATTGAGACCCCTGAACATAGGCCACTATGTAATTGGGGCGAAAGCTCGCAGACAACAAAGCTGCAGCTTCAAGTACGACGGCTATAGCCATATTTACGGCCGCTGTTATAATACAGCACCAAATTTCAGCATAAAGGAAGCGTTATGAGCTTAAGTCAGGTTGCCGCAGGTAAAAATCTGCCAGATGAAATTAATGTCATCATTGAAATTCCGGCCAATGCCGACCCAATCAAGTACGAAGTAGACAAAGATACTGGTACTGTTTGGGTTGATCGTTTTATGTCAACTCCGATGTTTTATCCTTGTAACTACGGCTTTGTAAACCAAACTCTGTCATTGGATGGAGACCCGGTTGACGTATTAGTACCAACTCCATACCCATTGGTACCAGGCGCAGTGATTAAATGTCGTCCTGTTGCAGTGTTAAAAATGGCAGACGAGTCTGGCGAAGATGCCAAAGTGTTAGCGGTTCCTATCAGCAAGCTGACTAAAATTTACGACAACATTCAGGATCTGAATGACGTGCCAGAATTGCTGAAAAACCAAATTCAGCATTTCTTTGAGCGTTACAAAGAGTTAGAACCTGGGAAATGGGTGAAAGTTGTTGGCTGGGGTGACAAAGCTGAAGCCAAGGCGGAAATTATCAGCTCTTTTGAGCGCGCCAATCAGAAGTAATAGTGAACAAAAAAACGGCACAACAGTGCCGTTTTTTGATCCAAGATCCAACGGCTATCATCAGTACTTTTTTCGCCATTACAGCACTGCAAATTCTTTTACCACAAAGCCATCTTTTTTTTAGCAGAAAAACGCAAAATCTGATAAAAAAATCTGTAAATATCTGTTATTTTCAGCAACAGATGTAGCTTGGCTAATGAGACAGGCTTGCACTATTACAATAATAAATTCCACTTCAGCGTTGTGATTGAAGTGATTCAGGGGTTAGGTTATGGCTTTGTTTGAATTCGGGTCTGCGCGGACCAAAATTGTGCTGTCTGGCATGGTCACGCTGGTGAGTATGTTGTTCGTTGTTACTGTATTAGCGGAGCAGCATTGGCTGTGGTCCACTTTAGCCATAGTGACTGTTGTTGCTGTGCAATGGTTGTTGGCCCAGTCGGCTTTAAAAGACTATCAAAGCTTCGTCTCAGAACAACAATTATTAATCCGACGCTCCATCCAGGAGAAATCCCTCTCACTGCAATTAAGCTCTGGCACAACAGCTGAGCTAAGCGGTCCTCGAGATCAGTTTAATCAGTGGCTTAACAGCTTAAAACAACAGCAGCAGGCTGCAGCAAGTCAAGCCGATGACTTAAAACGTCTGGTTACATCCATTCGTCATATTGCCAGCGATGAACAAAAACACTTGAGTCAGTTGCAGCACAGTGCGAATCAGACGCTGACCATGGTCGAGTCTATGAATCAAAGTGTGCTGGATGAAGTGCAAAGTGCCAACCTGGCCGCTGAAGCTGCTAATCATTCAAATCAGGTTGCAAAACAAGGTCAGCAGACGGTATCGACTACAGTCACGAATATCGAACAACTGGCGATCTATTTGCAGCAGGCTTCTGCCACTATAGCTCAGCTGGAACAGGACAGTAATCAAGTGGGTGCTGTACTGGAAGTTATTAAGGGTATCGCAGAGCAGACAAACTTACTGGCGCTCAATGCTGCCATTGAAGCAGCCAGGGCTGGCGAACAAGGCCGGGGTTTTGCGGTTGTAGCAGACGAAGTAAGAACTCTTGCTTCAAGAACTCAAAAGTCTACAGAACAAATTCAGCGTACTATAGAGCAACTGCAAAACGCGGCACGCGACGCAGTACAAAAAATGAAGTTAAGCAGTGAACAAGCAGATTTAAGTGTGCAGTCTGCCAATCAAGCCGGACATTCATTGCAGGAAATTACTGGCAGCATTGCTCAGATTTGTGCGATGAATCAGGAAATTGCTTCAGCCACTGATGAGCAACAACATCTGACTAAGGCGATGGTGACTTATGTACGGGATATAACAACTCATACAGAGCAAAGCCAACACAACAGCCAAAACTTGCAGCAAATGGGTGAACAACTGGCGTTGATTGCCAACAATTAACAGTTATGTGATGCAGAGCATAGCTAAGTACCTGTTAACTATGCTCTGCCCCCATTGTTCAGCCTTTTGACAAAAACTTGACTAAATCTGCAGCCGTCATAGCTTTAGCGTACAGATAGCCCTGAGCTTCTTCACACCCCATAGCGCGAACAGCTTGCTCCTGTTCTTTGTTCTCTATGCCTTCCGCTATAGTCGCCAGACCTAGTTTTCGCCCCAGATTCACTATGGTTTCTGCAATCAAAGTACCATTTGGACGGAAAAACTCTTTAATAAAAGTCCGGTCAATTTTGATCCTGTCCAGCGGCAATTGCTGTAAATAACTTAAAGATGAGAAACCTATACCAAAGTCATCAATTGCCACTTTAATACCAAAGTTCTTCAGCTTATTCAGGGCGTCAATCACGATTTTGGGTTCGTCCATCACCACGGATTCTGTAATTTCCAACTCCAGCAAAGCGGGGTTTACCTGGTAGCGTTCCACACAGTCAATCACAGACTGAACAAAACGATGATTACGAAATTGTGGCATAGAAACGTTAACAGCTATCCGCAAGTTGCCGAAACCCAGCTCATTTAAAGCTTGCAACTGTTTGCAGGCTTGCTGTAGCACCCAATCACCAATTTCAATAATAAGGCCAGAGTATTCAGCCAGCGGAATAAAAGCGGCTGGTGATATAAAGCTGCCGTCCTGCTGTTGCCAGCGCAGCAAAGCTTCCATCCCCAACACATGACCACTGTTTAAACAGATTTGTGGCTGATACCAAAGTTGTAATTTGTCTTTCTGGAAGTCAGATCTCAGGCTCCTTAACATAGCCAGTCTGTCAACCATCTGCTCTTCCATTTGAGCACTGTAATACTCATAGTTCTGCGCCAGATGTTTTTTAGCTCTGTTCAATGCAATATACACATGCTTTAGAATAGTCAGGCCATGCATAGCGCTGTCACGCAAACGACAAAAACCAAAACTGGCATTCACTTGCAAAGAGTGTTCTGAGCACTGAAATGGCATTTCAAAAATGCCGGACAAAGATTCAGGAGTAAGAGCCTGTTCCGGCCCTATAAGTCCAAAAACATCAGCTCCAATACGGCCAATCTGAGCAATTTCGCCAAACTGGGCAACCAGCCTATGGGTAACTGCAATCAATAACTCATTACCTGTTTCCTGGCCTAAACCATCATTAACGTCGGAAAAATGGTCAATATCAATCAGTACGGCTACATTAGAACCAGGATCCAGCCTGCGGGTTTCCTGCAACAAAGAGGTAAATTCATTGCGGTTTGGTGTTTTGGTTAAAGGATCAATGTAAGCCGCATGTTTAAGCTGCTGGAACAAGGTCACGTTTTCATAACCAATGGAGATATTACTTAAAAACACCTCGATCAGCTGACGATCAAAATCCTCAACAGGCCTGTTGGTTTCAATGTAAACCGCTGCTGCGTGATCAATATTGCCCAAATAGAGCACTGTATCTCTGTCAGTAAATATATGTCGACGCTCAGCAAGGCAAGTGGTGATTTGCTGGATAATTCTGTTGTTGTTTAAGCGTTCCAGTTTGCATTTAATGTAAGGCGCATAATGCCCTGCAGCGCCAAGCACATAAATATTGTCACTGCTGCTGCCATCATCTTCGATCTGGGCACACAACACACCTTCGGCATGCAAACCGATCAGAGATGAGATTTGAGTCACCACGCCTTCAGAAAACTCATGCAAGGAATGCTGTTCCAGTAAATTTGCCCCTGCATTGATAATTTTCTGCAGACCGATACGATTCTGGTTGATAGTGCGGATTTGCTGATAGCTGCGGATAGAAGAAATAATAGCGGTAACCAGTTTGTTACGGGTCAGCTCTGTTTTGGTTTTATAATCGTTGATATCATATTCTTTGATTACACTCTCTTCAGGTGCATAACCAGGCTGGCCAGTACGCAACACGATACGCACTTCATCCATTTTTAACTCGTCACGGATCTGCTGCACCACTTTCAGGCCTGCATCATCAGATTCCATCACCACATCCAACAGTATCACTGCTATAAATGGGTGCTGAGCTAAAAATTTCAGTGCTTCTTTGCCAGAAAAGGCATGATGAAAGACTAACTTACGGTCCAGTACCAATAAATCGGACAAAGCCAGTTTAGTGACCGTATGAATTTCTTCGTCGTCATCAACAATCAGCAGGTGCCATTCGCCACTGGATTGTGTTTCTGCTACCGAATTTGTTTCGTCTTCTGCGAGGAACAGAAAATCATCATCTGCTGCTTTTGACACCATGCTCCGACCTTTTTTACATCAGCTGTGAGAGGACTTTTTGAAAGCATATCAAGGCTCTGTTGCACAAATACAAGCATATACCCTGAATTTGCTTTGGCAATCCGGACCTATCCCACAACTATCCTTTGTAAGCTTCTAATCCCAGTTGTTCTACACTATACCCTCGGGCAAAAAAAGCAATTCATTTTATTAAAATCTTTAAGAATCATAAAGTTAACACTTTTGTAAACTTCTTTTGGAGTCGAAGGTAAATTTTTGCGTTATTGTGCAAATCTGGCAATAAAAACTGTTTCTACCAGAGGTGTATTGATGCAGAAAGTCTCTTCAGGTCGAGGGCATCAACGTTTACTTCAACTGGCCCGCAGTCAGTTGGGACACGAATTTGACAGCAAAACCTCAACAATAGCTCCGGACAATACCAGCCAGGTACAAAACGGCGATTTTAATCAGCGTCACCAACGTTTGGCCCAACGCTCCGGAGCTCCCTTAGCGGATGACATCAACCTGAAAGCCCCCACTTTGGCGCAACGGGCCGACCGCCGTGAACGCATGCACAAAGAGCGACAACAATCGAATTTAGAGAAAATAATGTCGTTAGCCTTAGACTACTGCCCTGAATACGTTGCAGATATGGAGGTAGATCCAGATTGGTTTCAACAATATTGTGATTTGGTGTTGAATATATCCAACCAGACCATGCAACAACTTTGGGCAAAGATTCTTGCCGGAGAAATTGGTCAGCCAGGCAGTTTTTCACTCAAAACCTTATTTTTATTGCAACGCATGAGTTTTAAAGAGGCTTTAGCTTTGCAAAAAGCCGCCAGCCTGACCTGCCGCGTCAGATTGCAGGACAGTGGGCATATTTACTTTGGTTATGTCCGCAAACCGTCCATTTGGCAGATCCTGACCGGCCGTAGTAAAGCAGTGCTGAACCTGAGCCAATTTGGCCTGACCTTTCCACAGATTTTAAGCCTGATTGATTTAAACCTGCTGCACCAAATTGAAATTGAAAGTGGAGAACTGATCCCTGAACAAAATTTGCAATTGCAGTACCATCAACATCATCTAAGCTGCAAAGCCAGGCATTCAGGTGTGGTGCTGCAATACTATAAATTTACGCCTGTTGGGGTTGAGTTGTTACCTTTACTAAACAGCCAGGCCAATCCTGCTTATTTACAAGCGCTGAAACAGCTGTTCAGTCCAGTACTGGATTTTTCCGACTCAACTGCTGGCATTGCCGGACCAAAGCCGCCACTTTAGGCGCATCTAAAGGT
>NZ_JAIWOI010000246.1 GCF_020217005.1 Rheinheimera sp.
TTAATCACAACATCATTCATACCGGCTTGATGAAACTCTTGAATTTCTTCAGGCAGTGCATGAGCAGTAAAGGCCATGATGACAGTATTCTGATGTTGAGGTAATTGCCTGATCAGATGGGTCGCAAGTATGCCCGTCATATCCGGCAGCTGAATATCCATCAGTATCAAATGATATCTGCTACTTTTAGCCAGCTTTAATGCTTCAGCTCCGGATGCAGCAGTATCCACTTCAAACTCTTGTTCGCTCAGCATGGCTTTGACAAAGGCAAGGTTGGTTTTATTGTCGTCGACCACCAGCATTCGGACATCCGTGTTCTGCGGCTTTTGCGCCAGATAATGCCGGATCTGTACAGACAACATTGGATTGGCTACTACAGGACAACTGAATTGTGCAGACCAGAAATCCAGATCCGCTGCATGACAAAAGGCCAATAGTTGACTTCGGGCCGTCACATGCTGAAGCGCTGTCCATAACTCCGGCTGAGCCTTGGATTCAGGCAATTGTAGCAGCACTAAATCCACCAGCCGATGCTGCAATTCAAGCTGCAGCTGCTGTGGCTGTTGCAAGTAAATCACCTGTTCCGCCACTGAATAAACGCTTTGTTTTAGTAATGCAGCTCTGGTGCTGTCAGCATCAACATAAACAGCTGTCTGGTACATGGGCAAGTCTTTTGCTGAGACTGAGCTCAGAGGTAATTCCAGCCGCACTGAACATCCTAAATCTTCCAGTGCTGAAACAGATAATCGGGCTCCCAACCGTGACATCAAGCTGGCGCAGAGCTGTGGCAGCACTTCCACTTCTTCAGTAGTGGCTTTTAGTACTTGCTGAATAGCAGCACTTTGACCTGCATGATCAAATTGCAGCAGCAATTTATTCTCGGAAAACGCTTGTAAATTAATATGCAAACTGAGTTCCGGCAGACGTATATCCTGCAGGATCAAGGCAAGAATTTGACTGAGCAGAGCTGCGGTATGTTCGGCACAAAACTGCACTTCCGCCAGACTAAGCGCAGAATCCTCGATTAGAATAAGTGAGACTTTGCTCAACTCAAACTTCTGTTGCCAGGTTTCAACCTGCTGCGCCAACCATTGTGGGAACCACAAGATCTCAGGCTGCAAGGCTGTTTTTTCCAACTGATCCTGCTGTAACAGCCAGTTTAGCAATAACCTTTGTTCAGAGAATTTGCCAGCACTGCCCAACACACAAAGCTGCTGCCACTGCCTTAATTGATATTGACAGGCTTTTAGCTCCTTATCTAACTCCGTGAGTTGTTGCTGTTTTTCAATGTCCTGCTGTTCGCGCTCGGTCGCCTGACTCAGCTCCTGCATCTCTTCCTGCTGATACTGCAGCAGTAATTGCTGCTGAAACTGTTGCTGCTGTGCGTAGAGAGAGCGAAACAGCACAGTCAGTTCTGCACCATCAAAAGCATTCAATTTTTTCGGGTCTGCAGTTGTGGTGACCAGGGTCCGGACTTGCCTTAAAAAGTTTTGCCAACGCAGATGCTGCGCTTTAAAAATTCGACGCTGCCAAAACAGCACTAATGTTAGAATAATTAATAACACCGCGCTCCACAACGCGCTTTGCCACCACCATAAACTGGATAGTCGCAAAGGTGAGATCTGAATAGCAACATAACCAAGAGTACTGCCTTCAACTGCTACAGTTTTTGTGTCGAAATAGCTCATGCTCGCTGGCGTCACCATGACGGCAGACCACAACAAGGTTGAACCATCCATTAAGGCTTTTTGTCCGGTTAGATCGCGGGCAGGACTGAAATTGAACAACTCACGGGGAAACTGAGTAGCAGCAAATAAATTGCCATCGGCCTGATAAACCAATATAGCCTTGATAGGTAAAGTACTGGAAAAACTTGCTGCCAGCAGATGGCCTTTAACTTGCTCCATTTTATTCTGAGCTAAAAAAGGTTCGACCATTAAAGACAAGCTCATCAACAGCTGTTGTTCGGCCTGAACCCTAACCACAGTTTCATGGCGCAACTGCAGTTGGGCCGACACATAAAGGCAGGCCACAATCAACACTGAAGATCCGAATAGCAAACCCAACTTAGCTTTTAACGTCATGTCAATTGAACCTTCATTTCCCTGTACTGCACTATAAGCCGGGCCTCAAAACGGCACAATAGCCGTTCTGAGGCTGGTCAGGAACTGCTGTTAGAAGTGTAACTCAGCTGAAATAAAGGCACCGTTAAAACTCAAATCAGCATCCACCTGATCTATGTCGTCTAATTCCATTTTGGTCTTTTTAATGCCAGCCTTTAAGTCCAGATCAACAGCCAGCGTATCGATGAGCTCATAAGCTAAACCCAGCTGCATATCAGACAAAGAACTGCCGTCGTAGCTGACATAATTGACTTCTGCAAATAGTTTTGTGCCTGTTCCCAGCAAACCAAAGCTGCCATAGGCATAACCCATAGGAATCACAGTCGACAAATCCTGCAGCGCATTTTGCCCCTGATTACTGACAGAGATATCTCCATCTATGTACTTGGCTGTTACACCTAAGTCCAGACTGACTAAGTCATTGTCCAGAATTTCATAATAAAAAGTCGCATCAATATTGGATAAATCGACCTTTTGCGCCACGGTAGTGCCTACAGCAAAAATTTGGCTATCAAATACAAAGGTTCGGTTTAACACTGTGCTGCCATCTGAGTCTAAGCTATTGCGCTGCAATTTTATATTTGGCAGCAAAGGCAAAGGGTGTTCAAATTTAATGTAAAAGCTAGTTTGATTTTTATCGTCAAAACTAAAACTCTGCTGATTGCCGGTCTGGCCAAAACTGCCTTTGCTATCAGCAAAATGCAGATCTGCTCCAAGGTAAATGCCACCTACAGTATCAGCCATCACGGCCGGAGCAAGAAATGAAACAACAGACACCAGAGCCACTACAGACTTTTTCATGATTTATCCTTGCGCTAATAATTCAGTTAAATCCAACAGGGCTGCATTGGCCCTGGAGATATAATTTGCCATCACCAGACTATGATTGGCCATCAAACCAAAACCACGACCATTTAAGATCATCGGACTCCAGACCGGCTGCTGTGTAGCCTCCAGCTCGCGGACAATCTGACGTAAACTAATCATTGCATTTTTGTTTGTCAGAACGTCAGCAAAGTCCAATTCTATCGCTTTTAATAAATGCAACAAAGCCCAGCAAGCACCACGTGCCTCATAAAACTCGTCATCTATACTCCACCAACTGGTTTTTATCCGGCTCGACTCAGCAGTGGCTGTCGATTGTCTGGCATTTTTGTCGCCTGCCAGATCCGTGTTTAACCTGTCCTGACCCACGCTAACACTCAGGCGCTGACTATAACTGCCCAGTCTTTTCTCCACATTTTTTAGCCAGTCACGTAAATTATCTGCCCTGGTATAAAACTGGCTGTCAGTTTTCGCCGGGTCTAATAAAGCGGCACGGTACAAAGACAGTTGCGCTATAGCCTGCTGGTACTCAGCTTCAGCAGCTGGCACAGCCCAACTGCGATGATCAATATTCAGCATCGGCTGAGCCAGTTTTAAGTATTGATTTTCAATAGATTGTGACTGTGAGCGGCTTAAATCTTTGCGCAATGCCAGAGCTAAATCACGGGACATTTCCAAAGCCCCTAATTCCCATGCCGGCATATCATCCAACAACGAAAAAGGAGGTAGCACGTCATTACTGACAAAACCGGCATTTTTTGTCAGCAGAGTCTCCAGCACTTTTATCAGCGCACTAGTGGTGGTGTAGCCAACAACTTGCTTATGTTCCGGGCTAAGCTGCGCCGACAAATCTCTGACATCAAAGCGGTCAGGTTCACGACTGGCCCACCATGTCGTACCATAGCCCAGAATAAAAACGAACAGTACGGTTAAACTGACAATCCTGAATCTGTTCATTTCTTACTCCTAGTGAGTTGGAATAGCACTGACCACAGCCTGAACTTCTATGCTCTGGCCGTCTTTAAACACGAAAACTAACGGAATCTTTTGCCCCACAGTCAGACTGGCTTTGGCATCAAATAACATCAGATGCAAACCACCGGGCTGGAAATCTACTTTCTGACCTGCTGCCACCGGAACTGAAGGCATCAGCTCCATTTTCATCATGCCATCTTTATGGCTGTGTTGATGCAGCTCAATAGAACCAAATTGTGAGCTTGTTGCCGCGACTAACTCAATATCCGAAGCAGTTTGATTGCTGATACTAAAATAACCAGCTGTCATGCTGCGGCCGGGTAACATTTCCCGCACAGTCGCATCAGTGATCACAATTTCTGCCATCGCCTGCAAACTGACCACAGCCAGGCACAAGGCAAGTATCCATTTTTTCATTCAGGCTTCTCCTTTTAAGATCATATCTTTATCTTACACGACAGAGGATAGGCCAACAAACTTCGCTGACGAAAAGCATTGACTTCTTTGAGAAGCTACTTTTTGGCCTTCTCTGGTGATAAAAACAACAGCTATACAATTATCTACAAAGCCTGCCCTCGATTTTATTGGGTTTTGCTTTTCAGAAAGTCTAGTTTTCAGACGTTTAGCGATTGTCAACCCAGCAACCCCCTATAAATTTATACTTTTGTTTAAATAATAACCTTTGCATTGTTGGCAAAAATCCGTAAACTTAGCGCCCCTTTAGGGTAGAGCCTTGGTTTTAGCGGTGCGCATAGGTCCATATCAATTAACGAACAACGTAATTTGTGCTCCTATGGCTGGAGTGACGGATTACACTTTTCGTGAGCTTTGCCGTCGTTTTGGTGCAGGTTTAGCTGTATCAGAAATGATGTCGAGCAATCCTTTGGTCTGGCAAAGTGAAAAATCGCTAAATCGTATGACTCACCAGGACGAATCTGGTCTTCGCTCGGTGCAAATTGCCGGCTCAGATCCAGAGCAGATGGCGGAAGCAGCCGTGTTTAATGTTGAACATGGTGCCCAAATCATCGACATCAATATGGGATGTCCGGCCAAAAAGGTGAATAAAAAGCTGGCTGGTTCGGCGCTGTTGCAGTATCCGGACTTAGTACAACAGATTATTCAGGCCGTAGTTCAGTCTGTGTCAGTACCTGTGACCTTAAAAATCCGTACTGGCTGGGACCCTGAGAATAAAAATGGCGTACAGATAGCGCAAATAGCGCAGGACAACGGCATTGTGGCTTTAGCTGTTCATGGCCGAACTAAAGCTTGTATGTATAAAGGAGAGGCGGAGTACGACACAATCCGCGCTATTAAACAAAATGTGTCTATCCCGGTGATTGCCAATGGCGATATCACCACGCCGGAAAAAGCCAGATTTGTACTGGACTATACCGGAGCAGACGCGGTCATGATTGGCCGTGCCGCTCAGGGCAGACCCTGGATTTTTCGTGAAGTGGTGCACTATCTGCAAACAGGTGAACATTTAGCTCAGCCTTCAACAGCTGAGGTCAGGGATATTTTGCTGGAGCATGTCCGTGGCTTACACCAGTTATATGGTGAGGTGCCTGGCTCACGTATTGCCCGCAAACATGTGGGTTGGTACCTGGCTGAGCATGACAGCGAAGGCATGTTTCGCAGTGAATTTAATGGTATCGAGCAGGCCCAACAGCAGCTGGATACCTTGTAT
Source organism: Rheinheimera sp. (assembly GCF_020217005.1). Lineage (GTDB taxonomy): Bacteria > Pseudomonadota > Gammaproteobacteria > Enterobacterales > Alteromonadaceae > Pararheinheimera. The sequence goes on from NZ_JAIWOI010000246.1 coordinate 5,611, forward strand.
GTGTATTTCGAGCAATTACTAGCAGCAACCTAACGTAAAAGAGAATAGGCAATGTTTAATCAAAACGTGACTTCGCCATTTATCACCAACGCCCATGTTCAAACGCAAGAAAAACCGCAGCCTTTAAGCAATGCGGTACAAAAAGCGGTGGCGAACTACTTACAACAATTAAACGGTCAGGACGTCAACGACCTGTACGAATTAGTGTTGTCCGAATTAGAAAAGCCGTTATTAGAAGAAGTGATGAAATACACTCGCGGCAACCAGACCCGCGCTGCCAACCTGATGGGCATCAACCGCGGTACTCTGCGCAAGAAGCTGAAACAATACGGCATGAGTTAATGCCCCCGCGGGAGGAGTCCCGCAATCAAAAGCACCTTCGGGTGCTTTTTTGTTTTTTCCCGTCGTACTTGACGCTGCAGCTTCGTTGGCTGCGGATTCTCGCCCCAGTCACATAGTGGACTATGCTCCTGGGAGCTCGAACCCTTGCCGCCTTGCTGCAACGCCAAATACTTAGCGGAACAACTTTAAGTAGTACGTGAAGTAAAAACGGGATTTCACCAGCGATCCCGGCGATACATCAAAGCCATTTTTCTCTATGCTTATGTGCTGGCTTTGTATGCTATCCAAACGCTGTGAACCACAGCAGTGCTGGTCCGAATTAACCATTACAGCGGAGAATGATCCAATGAACGCAGCTCGTCCAATCCGTCGCGCCTTGTTAAGCGTGTCTGATAAAACCGGTATAGTTGAATTTGCCCGTGCTTTAGCCGCCCAGGGTGTGGAACTTCTGTCCACAGGCGGCACTGCCAAGTTATTAGCAGAGCAAGGCATAGCAGTGACTGAAGTGTCAGATTACACAGGTCACCCGGAGATTATGGACGGCCGCGTCAAAACGCTGCATCCAAAAGTACATGGTGGCATTCTGGCGCGCCGTGGGATGGATGAAGCTGTGATGGCGACCAACAATATCAAGCCTATCGACTTAGTGGTGGTGAACCTGTATCCGTTCGCCAACACTGTGGCCAAAGCAGGTTGTACTTTAGAAGACGCCATCGAGAATATCGATATCGGCGGCCCAACTATGGTCCGCGCTGCGGCAAAAAACCATAACGACGTCACTATAGTGGTGAACGCGGCTGACTACGACAAAGTCTTAGCAGAGATGGCTGCCAACGCCGGTTCTACCACTCATGCCACCCGTTTTAGTTTAGCTATCAGCGCTTTTGAGCATACAGCTCAATACGACGGTATGATTGCCAACTACTTTGGCACCATGTTAGCTGCTTACGGTGATGAAGACGCCAAGCCAAGCAAATTCCCACGCACTTTTAACGCTCAGTTTGTGAAAAAACAAGACTTACGTTACGGTGAAAACAGCCACCAAAGTGCCGCCTTTTATGTCGAAAGCAGCATTCAGGAAGCTAGTGTCGCCAGCGCTACTCAGCTGCAGGGCAAAGAGCTGTCGTACAACAATATCGCTGATACCGATGCCGCTTTAGAGTGTGTCAAAGAATTCGACCAACCAGCCTGTGTGATCGTCAAACACGCGAACCCTTGTGGTGTAGCTATTGGCGACGACATTCTGGCCGCTTATGAGCGCGCCTATAAAACAGACCCGACTTCTGCTTTTGGTGGCATTATCGCTTTTAACCGCGAATTAGATGCTAAAACTGCCGAAGCTATTGTCAGCCGTCAGTTTGTTGAAGTCATTATCGCGCCAAGCGCTACAGCTTCAGCTGCTGCTGTGGTGTCGGGCAAACCAAATGTGCGTTTACTGGTCTGTGGCGAGTGGGACAGCAAAACCACGGGTTTTGATATCAAACGTGTCAACGGTGGTGTATTGGTACAAGACCGTGACCAGAAAATGGTCGGTCTGGATGACTTAAAAGTCGTGTCCAAACGTCAGCCGACAGCAGAGGAATTACGTGACTTATTGTTCTGCTGGAAAGTGGCGAAGTACGTGAAATCTAATGCCATTGTGTATGCCAAAGACAGCATGACCATTGGCGTCGGTGCAGGCCAGATGAGCCGTGTCTACAGCGCTAAAATCGCCGGTATCAAAGCCGCTGACGAGAATCTGGAAGTCAAAGGTTCTGTCATGGCATCAGATGCGTTTTTCCCGTTCCGTGATGGTATCGATGCAGCCGCTGCTGCCGGTATCAAAGCAGTGATCCAGCCTGGTGGCTCTATGCGCGATGCAGAAGTGATAGCTGCTGCAGACGAGCACGGCATGACGATGATTTTCACTGGCGTGCGTCATTTCCGTCACTAAACACAAGCTCTTAAATGAAAGAAGGCGGGACAGGTTCCCGCCTTTTTTTTACTCTACTATTCAGCTGCCGCTAGTTCTTCACTGACAACATATAAAGCGCGACCGCCTGACGGGTTTCTTCGTCCAAATAATCCTGTTTTGGCATAGCCGGATAGTCTTCGCGTTTTTTAACTGGGTTGGCAATATAAGCCGCCAGTGCTTGTGGATCGTCCATATACAAGGACTGGATCACTTGTACAGGCGGGCCAATTAAACGCCCGGTGTAGGCGTGGCAACCAGTGCAAATACCAAGGTAAGCGTATTTACCTTTGTCTTCCACATCCACGCTGCGTGGAGCCGCAGGTTCATCCAGCAAATAATTTACTATGGTGTCCGTATTGCTGAAAGCGCAGGCTGGCCAGTCGCTGACTCCGGCACTGATATATTGCTGCGGGTTATTAATGCAACTGCCGTTGCTGGCTCCTACCCGCAAAATATCAGGATTGCCTTGTTTCAGTTCTGTGGTCAGCAAAACTTTAGCTTCAGTAATAGTGTCATAGCCATTGTTATACATCAGGTTATTTAAAATCATGATTTCATCAGGTGTCGGGTCCGACTCCGGATCCAACGTAGTATTAGGTGCATTCTGATGGTCGGTAATAATGATACCTGCAGTTTTATTGCCCAGGATCAGGTTGTCTTCAATAATCACCTTGTCCGCCGCCATAATCAGTACACCAGTACCGGCCGGAATACCCGCCACCATAGAGCCTTCAGCGCCAAAGTTTTTGGTGTTGTTAGTGCTGATCCAGTTGTTGCGGATAATCACATCCACAGTGTCTTTAATCGGCAGACCAGGAGTGACAAAAGCCAGAATGCCGCCTGTGTTGTTATGCACAAAGTTATTTTCCACTATGGCATGGCGACTGTTTTCAATTTCAATACCAGCCACACTGTCGAACACTTCGTTATTGGCCACATGAATGTGATCGCTCATGCCAATGTAAATAGCCGCGTCTTCAATGCCAGACACCACGTTATGTTCCACTATGCCGTTTTCGCCCAACTGCGGGAAAATGCCGTAGACGCCGGTGTCTTCAATAATGTTATTGCGGATTTCGAAGTTGTTACCGGCCTGGCCCATAATGCCGTTGCCTTTGTATTTAGTGATCAAAAAGTTCTCAATCACTATGTTATTGCCCGAATACAAAATAGCGTCGTTTAAATGGCCGTCACCAAACAAACGCGGTCGTTTACCTTCAACTATCACTCCGCTCAAACGAATATTGTCTTTGTCGATATAGACAGTTTCGGTATAGTTACCAGGCCAAACCTGAATCACATCGCCGGGCTTGGCCGCTTTGACAGCGTCCATAATCAGTTGTCCGTCTTTGACGGCATGTACAGTGCCCGTGGGCATGCTATTAAGTACGGATTTTTTGGCATTGCCCCCCACTGCAGCACCGCCGCCATAACTGATTTCTGCTGTGTATACCGGAGCGGCGGGACCGCTGGATGTCAGGTAATAACCTGCTAAAAAGGCCAGTGGCACTAAAGCGCCTAAGGTGAGCGTGCTTTTATTCATTCTGTGCTTCCTTTGTGATCATTTGCTGTAGTCAGCTCTGCCGGCAAAGGCAAACCTGAGGGTAAAAGTTGCGGTATAACAGGCATCAGGCTTTCATCGGTCAAAGTGTTCAGAAAGACCGCCAGTTGGTGAATTTCTTCCGGGCTGAGTTTGGGTTCCCAGATATGCCAGTGCAGCAGCAGTTTTTCGCCTTTGGGCACAGCGTGCCCCCGGCCTTTGCTGTAAAACTCTGCCGCTTCCTCTAAAGTCGCAAAACGTCCCGAGTGCATATAAGGCGCAGTCAGGGCGACATTACGCAAGCTTGGTACTTTAAAACCACCTCTTAACTTACTAAGTTCTGGACTGCTCCCAACGCCCGGATCAAAGGCCATACCTTCGGGTTCTGGTGTGCCTATGACCGCAATTTGTTGGTTGGTAAAAAGTGGTGGCGTATGGCACTCGGCGCAGCGGGCAACAAAAGAGCGGAATACGTTCAACCCCTTAATTTCTTCTTCGTTTAGTGCCTGCTGATAACCATGAGCGTACTGATCATATTTGCTGTTCAGTGAAAT
>NZ_JAIWOI010000247.1 GCF_020217005.1 Rheinheimera sp.
CAGCGAACTCTGAAATGCCGCCAGCGCTGTTGCTACCTGACTTAGCTGTAGCTCTGTACTTTGAGGAAAAGCCTGACGGAACAAGTCCGGATACAAGGCACTGCTGGTTAAATCTGCCAGCACCTGCTCTGCGGTATTAGCCATTTCATGGGGCGCAAACAGCGGGATCAGTGCCTGCTGTTCCAGCGAATCAGCACGGGCATCCCAGAATAGCTTTTTCAAAAAGCCGACATTCCACAACCCCGGAGCGCTACGCGTGCCTATGTCGCCGTTACTGCCTGTACTGACAGCTTTACCATCGCTAAAGCCATGAGCAGGCTGATGACAACTGGCACAAGCTTGCTTATGATTGGCCGACAGTAGCGGGTCGAAAAACAGATAACGACCTAAATCAATCTGCTCCGGGCTAAAGCCATCTCTGGCCTTGGGCAAGGCCGTTTTCGTACCGCCAATGCCTTTCTCATGCAGCGAGTCGTACTGATCATATCGGGTCACTAACTTGCACTGATTCTGTGCGGTAAGCTCAAAACTGGGCGGACATTGAGTACTCAGGCTAATCAGGCTGCTGTTGAGCACTAAAGCTGCTGTGAAACTGAGCATCATCATAACCCCGTCATCAGATAAGCCACTACAGCCTGCTTATCCGCTTCAGATAAAGTGCGGCTCATCATCGCCATTTGCCGGCCGGGTTTATCAGCGCTATTACTGCCACGCACCCCTGTTTGAAAATGCTGCAGTTGTAATAACAGATAGTCCTGACTGAGTATGGTTAAAGCCGGGGCTTTTAACTCCAGATTGCCTTGCGCTTTATTGCCATGACAAGCGCCGCAGGAGCCGATGTAAACTCTCCTGCCCTTGTCCAGCAGTGCCGGTTCCTGCTGTTCAGCCTTTAATTCCACCTTGGGCCTGTCAGCGGCTAAAGCGCTGAAATAGCGTGATAATGCCTCTACCTCTGCGGCGGTTAGCTGTTTAGCTACTGCTGCCATCACCTGCCCTGTGCTGTCTTCTGCTGACGAGCCTCTTTCTCCACTTTGAAACTGCAGCAGTTGTTTTTTCAGATAAGGTTGTTGTTGTCCTGCCAAAGCAGGAGCTTTAGTCGCCTGTTGATTTTCTGCAGCATGACAGGCGTTACAACTAGCGGCTTTATCTGTGAGTTCTGCCGCAAGGGATGAGCTATACAACAGTAGGATTGAGGTTAGCAGCAGAGTTAATTTCCACGTCATAGCAGCACCATTTTTTTATTAGTCCGGATGGTTTTTGTTGCCTTAAGAGTGCGTTTTCACTGCCTTGGGTTCAAACCTAAAAGTGTACAAAATTGTCCAGTTCGCTTTATTTAGTGCAAAGCGCAGTTACTATCGAATGCAGCGAGATCCGTCTTTGAGCTGCGGTTGTTGTGTCTGCAGAGACATCAGAGTCCGATCCCGACCACTCAGAAAAAAAACAAAAAACAGGGAGACAGTCATGTCGCAACAGCGCACTAAATCTACAGTCAGACTAAAACCACTGGCCTGCTTTATTGCTATAGCACTCAATGGATACAGCACAGGTCTGCAAGCAGAACAAGCTGAAAACGGGGCAGAAAACACCGAACCAGCCATAGAAACCATTACAGTTACAGCACAAAAACGTGTGCAGAATCTGATGGAGGTGCCAGTCGCCATTGACAGCATTTCGGCCACAGATTTAAAAGAAACCAATTCAGTACTGCTCGGAGATATAGCCGACTACACGCCTGGATTTAAATTTAGTAAAGATGCTGTGGTACAGGCGACTGCTACAATGCGGGGGATCTCGAGTAGTAACATCAGCACAGGGGGCGACCCTTCGGTAGCTATTTTCTTTGACGACTTTTACCTGCCACGTGCCGCCCAAAGTGTGATGTTTTCCGATATGCAACGCATAGAAATCCTCAAAGGCCCACAGGGTACTTTGTTCGGTAAAAACGCCGCTGCCGGTGTGGTCAATCTTATTCCAAATGCACCAGAGCAGAATGACGAAGCATTTATTAAAGCCACGCTGGGGGATTATTCGCTGCAACGATACGAGGCGATGGCAAATAAAGCGCTAAGCGATTCATTTGCCGTGCGGCTGAATCTGATGAGTAATAAGCGCGACTCTTACATCAACAATATCTATCCTGACTATCAGGGCGAAGAGCTGGGCAACACCAATCACCAGGCGGCGCGACTCGCCGCCTTATGGCAGGTTGATGCAAATACCAAAGTGCAATTCAGCTACGATTGGGATGACCTGGATCAGGGCTATTCACCTGCTATAGGCCTGAGCCCTTATGCCTACAGCATGAACCCATTGGACAGAACCATAGAAAATGATGTGATAGACGGCCATGAACGCCGTGACATGGGCGCATTTTCTCTGAAAATCATGCACGATTTTAATGACCAATGGTCGGGCAAACTGATCAGCAGCAAAAGGCAATGGGAAGTATCAGGCCGGGATGACTCAGACGGTACAGCTGATAAAACCCGTTATCTGGATACTATCAATTTTGAAGACTCGGATATTTTCTACAACGAGTTACAACTGAACTACCATCAGGACCAGCTAAGCTATGTTGGCGGTATTACCTACAGTAAAGAAAAGGTTTATCAGAAAACCAGTCTGAACATTATGTCGGATACGGTAGCGCGACTGACGACTGCTAATTTAAATGGTACGCTGATTTCAGCCTTAACGGAGGCTGGTGTGCCGGAAGAGATGATCAGTGGTATGGGTTTACCAGCCGATCACATCTGGAATTCACAAAACTGGGCCAGTATTTTAAGTGTGATGGCGATGGTCGACCCCAGTGTAGGTGCTTTGCTGGAACAATTAGGCGCAGCGCCTTTTAGCCCTGAACTGGTGGGTGCCATAGAAGCCACAGGTGATTTAACTTATGACCTGATTGGTGCAGGCCTTGGTATCAATGAAATTTTTGGTCCTTCAGTGGCAGGTAAACTCTGGAGCGAAGACATTATCAACACTGGTGATTTCACCTCCTATGGTCTGTACTCTGATCTGGATTATCAGTTGAATGAGCACTGGGGTTTTACCGCAGGTTTACGTTATAGCAGGGATGAAAAAGATTTCAGCTGGGAGATTAAAGAGCGATCTTTTGGTCAGCCTATGCCTGGTTTAACTGACTTTTTATTTCCACTGATGCCACGCCTCGACGCCAACAAAAGCTGGAGTAAAGTCACAGGCCGTGCCGTCACCCGTTATCAGATCAACGACAACAATATGGTCTATTTATCTTATTCCACAGGTTATAAATCCGGTGGTTATGACTCTTTGGATCCAGGTTCTTCTATCCGGCCTTTTGCTCCTGAAGAAGTGAAAAACCTCGAACTGGGCTACAAAGCCGATTTATGGGATCAGCTACGCTTACAACTGGTGGGCTTTGATATGGATCTGACCAACCGCCAGCGATCAGTCAGCAGCAAGAGCCCGGATTCAGGTGTTGCTATCCCTTTAGTCATCAATGGTGATCAGGATATTCGCGGTATGGAGATGGTACTGGACTGGCAAGCAACCAAACAGCTGAAGCTGGGTCTGGTGACTGAATATCGTAAAACCGATTCGAAATGGCAAGAGTTTTACAATGCAGATGGCGAACTGGTCACAGATGTAGATAAAACATCAGCAGCAGATTCTTATACACTGACTGCAGACTGGACCGCAGCTCAGCAATGGGCAGGTGGTTACTGGAAACTACATCTGGATTACGTCTATGAAGAAAATACCAGAGCGGACGACCCGGATTTACTGGAGATAGCCAAATCTATTCCTGTCTATTTTGCAGATACCAAAAACATCAATGCCCGCTTAAGCTGGAGCAGTAATGATGATCAGTGGGAACTGGCTCTCTGGGGGAAAAACCTGGCTGACCATGAAACCACCGGAACTATAGGAGGTTTTGCGGCAGACACGCTGGGTACACCTATCACCTCCCTAAATGCACCACGCACTTATGGTGTGGAAGTGAAATATCAGTTCTGACCTGGAGGGGCCTTGTTTTTTTAGCCAGGCCCCGCTTTACCAAACCTGCTTTTCACTGCACTATCAGTCAATAATTTCAGAGAAAAAACCACCAGACAGATGCAGGATTAATGATGGCTCTTCGTACTTTAGCTTTGCTTTTATTACTCCGGAGTTTTATCTCTGTGGCTGCTGCAGCTGATTTTAGCCTGCAGCCCAGACTCTGCCTGCATCATGCCCACGAAGCCTGCGTACTGAAATTAAAGGTCAGTTGGCAACAAGACAGTAAAGCCTGCTTATATAAAAAAGCGGATCCGTCACCTTTACTCTGCGCTTCCAGTATCAACCAACATTTGCAGCTGGAACTGACAGAACATACCAGCTTTGAACTGCGAAACCTAACTACAGGCGAGTTATTAGCTGAACGTCAGATCAAGGTGCTGCAAGTGGATTTGAACGCAAGCGATCAACTATTAAAACGCAGCCGCAATAGTTGGGGGAATCCCTGATGCAGCAAATATTGTTGATCGAAGACGACCTGGAATTATCCAGGCTGGTAGTGGATTTTTTGCAGTCTGAAGGTTATCAGGTCAGTAGTTGTGGTAACGCGCTCAAAGCCAAAAAGCTGATCCTGGCACAAGGTTTTGATTTAATAGTTTGTGATGTGATGTTGCCAGGCAGTAGTGGTTTTGATTTGGTCAAACAAATCCGTCAGCAATTTAAAGGGCCTATTTTGTTTATGACGGCGCAAACTTCTGTGGCCTCTGTACTGCAGGGGCTGGAACTGGGCGCTCAGGATTATCTGCTTAAGCCGCTGGATCCGCGTATTTTATTGGCCAAAATCCGTATCTTTTTGCCACCTGAGCACGCAAGTGCCGAACCACAACCTGTGCTAAAGCAACACAACTTAACAGTAGACAGAGTGTCAGGCCATGTGGTGCTGGCAGGTCAGGATATTTGCCTGACCAACGCCGAGTTACAATTGCTGCTGACTTTACTGGATAACTATGGCATAGCCGTCAGCCGTGAACGTTTATTCCGGGAGCAACTGACCCGCGAATATGATGGTACGGACAGAACCATGGACGGCCGGGCCTCAAGACTAAGACGAAAATTGCAGGTTGTGGATGATCGCTGGAATGTGCAGGTGGTCTGGGGTCAGGGTTATCGTATCAGTTACGCTGAAGCTGTGGAGCCACAGCCATGAGTTATACCCTGCTACGCTTTTACCTTGGCATAGTGTTAGTAGTTTTACTGCTGTTTTTCAGCCTGAATCAGCTTTATAGCTGGGTTTATCAACGCGATGATCTCGCGGATGCTGCTCAAACCATGCTGCAGCATGTGCACCAGTACAGCCAGCAAGACAAGCTCAATTGCCGTGTCTCGGAAACAGAAGACTGTACCAATAGTTTATTTGTCACTTATCCGGCTGGTATGTGGCAGCCTCAGCCCAACTTCATCTATGCAGTTGAAGTAATGCGCGACAGCCAGGGCAACGCCTCTATGTGCAGCGAAATGCCTGAAGGTGAATTGCTCTGTTTAAGCCAGCTAAATTTACCCGACGGTACCGACTTCAGCATCGATTTGGCCCATGTGTTTATCCTGCTGCTACTTCTGTGTTTATTCTGGCTGAGCCGCAACCTGTTCCGAGACGTAGAAACCTTAAGAATGAACGCTTTACAGGAAATCAAACTAGGGCATCTGCCCGCTTTTCAGCTCAGTCCAAAATCTTACCTGCAGCCTTTAGCTCAGTCGTTAACCCGGATGAATCAAACCATAGCGGACTTAAATTCACTGCAAAGAGAAATGGCCGATACCGTTTGCCATGACATTAAAACTCCGCTGGCGCGGATGCGTTTTATTATGCTCAGTCTGGAGTCAAATATCAGCCAAGCTCAGTATGCTCAAGTCTGTCGCAACCTGCAGGAAATAGAGGACAATGTGTACGATTATCTGCGGTTGGCGCAACAGGATTTCCGCTCCGACCTGCAGTTGAGTCAGGTGGCGCTGTCACAGTTACTGCAACAGCTGATCGATAAATTTTCTGCCAATACAGAACATCAAATAGAGCTGATTGCCGGACCAGTCGTCAGTATTCAGGCCGATGAAAAACTACTGCAACGGGCTTTATCCAATTTATTAAGCAATGCGTTGCGGTATTGTCATACCAAAGTCTGGATTGAACTAAGACTGCAGGACACGGATTGCCTGATCGACATTTGCGACGATGGCGCCGGTTGGCACAGTAATCAGCAACCCAGTCCTGATGGCTTATCTCATCATGGTATAGGCCTGGCCATAGTATCCAGGGTAGCCCATCAGCATGGCGGTGTGTTTTTGCGCATCAGCAGGCCAGAAGGTGGCGCTGTGGCACGATTGCAGTTGCCTGTAGGTTCAGCCACTGCTGATGCTTAAGACGGCAGCAATGACCCCAACAGCGGTGACAAAGGCAGGTTTTCTACTTCACGTTGTGAGAACTGCACTGAAGTCACCACTAAGGCTGTGACCACTAACGCAGACGAAACAGCACCAGTCCAGCCTAACCAGCGTATCAGTTCCGGTTGCTGCCTTTTGGTACGCAGCCAGTGCATCCAAAGTCCACCTGCCACTAAAAAGGTAAAACCCAGCCCAAATACAAAGTACAGCAGCTTCACGCCAAGCCCGGCAAAGTTACCAAAATGCAAAGGGTCAGCCATATCTGAGATGTAGGCCACAGGTTTTAATTCACCGCCTTTTTGTAGTTTCAGCACTTGCGCTGTCACCGGATGCAGGTAAATGCGGTTGGCTCTGTCACGCACCAGCAGCGTATCATCCTGACCTGTCACCACCACAGGTGCTTTGTCGGACTGTGGATAATTCAGCGCTCTGATATCCAGTTCTGGTCTGGCCTTTTGCGCAGCCTGCATTAATTCTGTTAAAGACAAAAACTGCTGTTTTGTCGGCTGTTCCAGCTTGGGCGCTTTTGGATAATGCTCCACTTTAAACTTCAGCAAAAAGTGTTCGGTGAAATACCAAAGCCCGGTCAGGAACATCAGCAGAATAAAACCCCAACACCAGACGCCTGTCCATTTATGCCAGTCCGACCAAAACGTACGGCTGGAGGCTTTAGTCCCTGAAGGTAGCTGAAAACCTTTACGCCACCACTGCCGGTAGACATAAAAACTGCTAACCAAAATAATCAGCAGTAAAAAACTCAAACTGGTCACCACAATTTTGCCGGTGGACCCCAGCGACAGGTACATATGGATATTGCGTAAAAACCGTGACACAGTGCCCCATGGGCCTTCGCCAGTTAAGGCGCCGGAGGCGGGATCAAAATAAACAAATTTAAATTCCGAGCCTGCATTTAAACTTACAGTCCCTGCCAAATACCATTGCTCTGGCACATTGACATTACTGATTTGATAGTCAGGATAAGCTTTGGCTAAATTTTGCTCCAACAGCTGCCAGGGCACAGGGCCCTGTCGTTCAGACAAGGCCCGGTATTTTTGATCTGACAGATACTGAATTTCGTGACTGACCACAGCCAGAGTGCCGGTCAGACAAACCAGCAGCATCAAAATGCCAAAAGCAAAACCAGCAAAAGAATGTAGCTTAAACCAGGTTTTTGCAGTCATAGCCAGCTTAGAACTGATAACTGGCGGTGACTATTAAACGGCGTGGTTCACCGGGAAAGTGCCCTGTGCGTTCAATAAAACCAGCAGTGGCGTAAGTTTTATCGAACAGGTTTTTCACATTGGCCTGAAACAACCACTGCTGCCAGCGGCTTTGCCAGCTCATATCAAAGACGGTGTAGGATTTTACATGCTGACCATCAATGCTTAGCTGATCGCTAACATAATCCATACCGGCTGCTATGGCTGAATTGATACTGCTCAGCTCATAACGGCTCCATACCCCAATCTGATGTTGTGGCGCATTGGCAAATTTGTCACCCACCGCATTAGTAATAGCACTGGTGCTTTCGACAATACGGGTATCGTTGTACGCGTAATTTACATTCAGTACCCAGGAGTCAGTTAAGTCGCCTAACAAGTCCACTTCCACGCCTTTACTTTTGACTTCTCCCAAGGCGATTTGATCGTCACGGCCATCACCGCCGACATCACCACGAGGGTCAGCCTGCAGTATGTTATTTCTGATCATTTCATAAGTGGCCAGATTCAGGCGAATAGCGTCGTCCAACAAAGAAAAACGCGCTCCAGCTTCGACAATGCTGGACTGCTCAGCCTCAAAAGGCCCACCCACCTCAGGCACCTGAGACGCACTGGCCTGCGGACTGAAGCCTGTGCCTTTGAGTGCATACAAACGTACCCAGTCGGTCAACTGATAGGTAGACCCGACACGCCAGGAGCTGTCGTTGCCATCCACTTTAGACGAAGCCACATTGTTTTTATCTTCAAAACTGTCCCAGCGCAGACCCAGCAACAGATTCCAGCTGGCCGTTAAATCGACCTGGTCTTGCAAGTAAAAACCTTGACGCACAGCAGTAGTGTCTGTAGGCGTAGATTTAATGCTGTCGATATCATAATCAGCAGCCGAAGTCAGGCCATAGACAGGATTAATCAGACTTATACCCAAAGCCTTACCGCCCTGCTCTATCGGCGCTACATTGCGGCCTAAAAAGTAGGAGTCTTGCGTCATAGTGTCAGCACCAATTAACAACTGGTGATTCAAACCCGCTGTGTTGAACTCCACTATATTGTTCCAGGTGATACTGTCTGCAGTATTTTCGCGGCGCTGATCCCGGAACTGACGGCGGCAATAATCCACCACTCCGTCACCATCTGTATCAAAGCTGCAGAAAGGTTCATGATAGTTTTGCAGTTCGGTATTATCATAATGGCGCCAGGTCAGATCGGTGCGCCAGTTGCTGTTAAATTCATGATCGGCCCGCACCTGCCATACATCTGCTTCTAATGACTGGAAATCTGTGGCTTCGTTATGGTTCCAGGCTCTGTCACCGAGGAAATTACCCTGATCATCTGTAGGCACACCCCGTAAACGCGCGCCCTGATAATCCTGAGTCACAGCATTGTATTGCAGCGTCAGACTAGTGCTATCGGTCAGATCAATCAGATAGCCCAGATCCAGAATGTCGTTTTCAACTTTGGTGTTCCAGCGAAACGGCTGCTCAGAATCGCGGTAATAACCAAAACGATAGGCTTGTTGCTCTGTGAGTGGCCCACTCAGCTCAAGCGATCCCTGCCAGTAATCATCATTACCTAAACCTAGTTCCAGTTGGTTTTTCGCGGTGCGTTGTGGCTTTTTAGTGACGTAGTTAATTAAACCACCAGGAGCGCTACTACCGTATAAAGCGCCGCTACTGCCTTTTAATAACTGCACTTCCTGCACGTTAAATAACTGAGGCACAGCAAAACCATTAAAAGGATCGCCTCTTACACCGTCGTATAAAATCTCGTCCTGGCGGAAACCGCGGAAGGTGACACCTGAGTAACTAAAAGCACTGACACCACTCATGCTGCGGTATAAATCTGTGATCTGACGAGCCGCCTGATCACGAATCAAGGCTTCTGGCAACACCTGAATATTTTGTGGCACCAGTTCTAAATCTGTATCTGTTCTGGTGCCTACACTGCTTTGTGACGCACGGTATAACGTCTGAGCCCTACCCTTGACCTCTATCACTTCCAGTTCTTTGTCCACTTGCTGTTTATCTGAGGACTGTTGCTCAGCATGTTCTTGATCAGACCGCTTTTGATCTGACAGCTGGGCATTAGCAGCAATGGAATTCAAAGCAGTAAGAACTGCAATAGCTAATAACGAAGGAGAGCGTAAGGACAACATAACAGCCTCAAAGCAACAATAAAGGCGCACAGACTAAACAAGAATGATTCGCAATTCAAGTGAATTAATTTAATCAGTTTTTGTCAGTGCGCATTTTTTGTTATCCGCTTGGCTTACATAAACTTCGCTGGTACAGACCAGGCAAGCCGCACTGGCACAGTCGATTCAGAATCCAGCTCGAGACAGGTTAAAGAGGCTTTTTTCAGCTCAAGGA
>NZ_JAIWOI010000248.1 GCF_020217005.1 Rheinheimera sp.
AGGTTTTGTCCAGCCCCAACAACTCATTCACAAGCTGGGCCAATTCTGGTTCATGCCCGACCAGCAACACAGCTTCATCCTGCTGTAACTGGCTGAACAAATGAGCTTTAGCTTCAGCCACTGGTACATCGGGCAATAAGCATTGCCACTCTTCGACTTGTACTTTTAGCCCGGAATCTTTTCTCACTAATGCCGCAGTTTGCACAGCTTTGGTTTGTGGACTACAAAAAATCCGATCGGGCAATAAGCCCTGTTTTTGCATAAAAGCGGCCACACGGCGCGCCTGTAATCTGCCCTTTTCATTCAGACAACGGTCGGCTTCATCCACCAGCGAAGTTCGCACATCTGCCGTCGCGTGGCGCATCAGATAAAGTACAGCTTTCATCAATTTCACCTTTAGTGCAGAAAATGCTGGCAGACTATAGCGAATCTATTACAGATATATGACTTACCCCTTTGTCATTGACGTAGCTGTTTTTTTGACAGCGTCGCGGGCGACCCTAAAGGCCGCCCCCACAATAGGGGCTAACTATCTTCTGTCACCTCTACTGATATTTAGATAGAAAATTGTAGGGGCGGGGTTTATCCCCGCCCGTATCGAGTGCCAATCAACCGGGTAATTGCCAACTAGGTTCTTGGCCAATTGAGCCGCCCAACATACCAACTGCGACACTTTGCCACATTGCGCAGTACAGACAAGCAGCAGACAATGATCCCGACTTCCACCAGATGACAAGGTGTTCCCACTCCTATACTCTGGGCTGTCAGTTTTTTGCAACGGCTGCTTTGCAGCCGCTTTTTTTGAGACGCTATGAACAGCATATTTGCCCGCAAAGATACCAGCCCGGCTCAGCCCATTCAGCAACTGCAGCGTTTTCGCTGGGTCTTGATTGCCTTAGAACTTCTGGCCAGCCTGATAGGTTATCTGTTGGAGTACCCTATCCATAGCTGGAGCCTGCTGTGTTTTGTCATTGCCGTCCATTGCTTTACCAATATCAGCCTTAAACTCTGGCGTGGTCAGCAAGGCTCAGAGCAACGTTTTATTGCCATCAGCATTTTGATTGATCTCTTTATGATCACAGCGCTGCTAGCGATGACAGGAGGCGCCAGTAATGGTTTTGTCGCCATATTACTGCTGCCTGTGGCTGTTACTGCGGTACTGTTTTCTGCAATTCCGAGCTACCTGATGGCGATACTGGCTATTGGCTGTTACAGCCTGCTACTGCAAGTGCCACTCACCACAGATGTGCATGCCATGCACCAGCATCATAGTGCTGAACCAGCGGGCACAGAACCTTTTAGCCAACATATCAGCCAAATGTGGTGGGCTTTTAGCTTTAGCGCTTTTATCGTCAGCTGGTTTATCAGCGCCCAAACCCAGCGTATTCGCAGCACTTCAGCGCAGTTAAACAAGCTGCAACAAAAACAGCTGCAGCATGAGCAAATACTGGCTGTGGCCACCTACGCCGCTAACGCAGCTCATGACTTAGCCACGCCGCTACAAAACCTGGTGTTGCTGACCGATGAGCTGACAGAGCAACAGCAGGACGCCGCTTTAGCTACCGATCTGCGTCAGCAATTACAGTTGTGCCAGCAAATAGTGCAAAAACTTCGCAGCAATGCCCAGCAACTGCGTAAAGGTGACGTACAATCCCAGCCTTTGTATAACGCTATTGAGCACAGCATTCAGCTGTGGCTGGTGAGCCGGCCTGAAATCAGCATGGAACAACACTTCGCAAGCGACCAATCACCTTTAAAAGTGACGGACAGCATCAGTCTGGCGGCCGCTTTGTTTAATATTCTGGATAATGCAGCTGACGCCAGCTTAGCCAATAAAGAGCCGAGATTAAGCCTGACGATGCAACAGAAGCAGGGCCAGCTGGAGTTACAAATTCGCGATTATGGCCCTGGTTTATCAGAAAAAGAGCTGGCACAACTGGGCAAAAAGCCACAACCAAGTGAACAGGGTTTAGGTTTAGGCCAGTTCCTCGCTAATGTGTCCATCGACAGTCTGGGTGGTACAGTCGAGCGCAGCAACTGCACCGATGGCGGCGTGTTAACCCGTATTTATTTTGGTAATAAAGCACAATGAAACTGGTGCTACTGGACGATGATGTCACTTTAACCCGCACCTTATGCCGTCGGCTGGAAGGCCTGGGACATCAGGTGAAAAGCTATAACGATGTGATAAGCCCCGAGCTATTAATCGCAGAGCAAGCCGACTGTTACCTGCTGGATTTACGTTTTGGTGTGGCCTCAGGCCTGGATTATGTGCAGCCACTACGCCAGCAGCTGCCGAAATGCCGCATTGTGTTATTAACAGGCTACGCCAGCATAGCCACAGCAGTGCAAGCGGTAAAAGCAGGAGCAGACGACTACCTGACCAAGCCAGTCGATTTTGCGACTTTAACTCAGGCCTTAAGCGGTCAAGCGAGCGCAACAGCTGTCAATGAAGCCGAGGTTTTATCAACCGATCAGCTGGAATGGGAGCATATTCAACGGGTTCTGGAACAGCACCAGGGCAATATCTCCCAAACCGCCAAAGCACTGGCCATGCACAGACGCACCTTGCAGCGCAAACTACAAAAACACAGGCCCTGAATTCGCTTTACTTTTTCTTCTCAGCGGCTACAATACGCGCCGCTCTTTTGACTGTTCTTTATACAATAAGGTAATCGCTATGCATCCGATGTTAAACATCGCAATTCGTGCTGCCCGCAGCGCAGGTAATGTCATCGCTAAAGCTTGTGGTCAGATGGACTTAGTTCAGACGACTCAGAAAGGCACCAATGACTTTGTGACCAACATCGATAAAGAAGCAGAACAGGCCATAGTGCATGTTTTACGTAAGTCATTCCCGGATCACGACATTATCGGTGAAGAGAACGGCGAATATGGCAACAATAATAGCGATTACCAGTGGATCATCGACCCGCTTGATGGTACCACCAACTTTATCAAAGGCATTCCTCACTTTGCGGTATCCATAGCTTTGCGTCATCAGGGCAAACTGGATCAGGCCGTAGTTTTTGACCCCTTACGTGGCGAAGTATTCACTGCATCCCGTGGTGCAGGCGCTCAGCTCAATGGTCGTCGTATCCGTACTACCAATTTACCTGATTTAGGCGGCGCTATTCTGGCGACAGGTTTCCCGTTTAAACACAAACATCATTTAGATGCTTACACCGAAACTTTTAAAACTCTGATGATTCAGGCTGCAGACGTACGTCGCACTGGTTCAGCAGCGCTGGATTTATGTTATGTCGCTGCAGGCCGTTTTGATGGTTTCTGGGAAATTGGTTTAAAGCCGTGGGATTTTGCCGCAGGCGAGCTGATTTTACGTGAAGCCGGTGGCTTAATCAGCGACTTCGCTGGTGGTAACAACTACCTGCGCAGCGGCAACATTGTTGCAGCCAGTCCAAAAGTATTAGGTGCCATGTTAAAAGGCATGCGCCCACATTTGACTGAATCTCTACTGAAATAAATCGCTTGGGGTCAGATCACATTTGCGCAGCAAAAGTGCTCTGACCCTTTATTTTCGTCTCAATGTTCAAATCAGACTTGCGGCTTAGTCAAAGGCAAACCTGCATTGACCCAGGCTGTATACCCACCCGCTAAACTCCAGACATCCTGATAGCCCATTTTCTGCAACATATCGGCCGCTAATGCCGAACGAAAACCACCACCACAATACAAAATCAGCGTTTGTTGTTTATCCTGCACTGCTTTTTCCACATCGCGCTCAATCACGCCTTTGCCCAAATGAATAGCAGCAGGCAAATGCCCTGCCAGCCACTCTAAATCCTCCCGCACATCCACCAACACATAAGGGGTTGGAAACTGCTGCAAATCAGCAATAGTCAGCTCTTTAACCCTGCTTTTGGCATCGTCGACTACAGCAAGAAAACCCGGGGAATGTTGTTTGGACATAAAAACCTTCTTGTAATTACATTTAGCCACTGTTTTTAATCAGTGGCAGCTTCAGTTACATCAATATAAAACGAAGCTACCTCTTTTCCCCCTTAGCCGCAAGCCGTTCAAAAATGGGTGGCCAAGGTCGCCTTTTATGAATTACATCCATGTAATTCAACCTTTGGTCCAGCTTTCAGCTGTTGAAAAGTACTCCTGTACTTTTCTGCTTTGCGCCACTTTCTTTTGGCGACGCAAAAGAAAGTGGCTCGCCAACGGCGAAAGCGTTTTAAGTCAGTAGCAAACTGCCACCAAATCAGAACTACAAAATTCTAATCCACACCAACCGACAGGGCTCCACACTAGCTTTCATCTGCAACGCCCCTACCTCATCCGTGCATAACAAGCTTTGCCCAGCTTCCAGTTGATAGCTCTGCTCTTTGAAACTCAGCTGAAGCTGACCAGACGCCAGATATAACAAAGATTCATTCGCCAGAGTTAACGACAAAGGTTCAGTCACAGACAATACCTGCAAACTGGCTTTGACATCAGCACGCCTGGTCATCAGATTAAAATCCCGCACTGGCCCTGCTATTAAAGTGCAGTCAATGGCGGTTTCACCGGCAAAAGCGAAAGGCAGCAAAGCTTTATTCAACACTATGGGCTGCTCTTCAGCGCCATGCAAACAAAAGCCATTGCCTTGCAGCAGCATAATAATTCGGTCGGTTTGTTCAAAACGGGAAAAAGCACCGTCGCTGGCGACTTCGGCGATAGAAACACGCCAGCGCATGCCGCTTTGGTCGTCAGAACGGGCGATCTGATGCGTAATGCCACCGCCATTTTTCCAGGCCTGAGTTTGCCATTGCTTGGGGGAGATAAGTTGGAGCGCCATAGGAAGAACTTAAAAGCTATGTAAAGTGGCTTATCTTAGGTGCTCTGCTGCGATGACAAAAGAGCAACACAAATAAAAAACGCCCCTTTGCAGCGAGGCGTAAAACGAACAGCTGGCTTTGTTGCAGCAAAACCAACTGTTTTTGTAGGGGCGACCTTTAGGGTCGCCCGCAAAGCAGTAACATAAACTCCAGACACCAGCGCCTGTAATACCCATCTAACGGGCGGAGATAAACCCCGCCCCTACAATGACCCATCTAAAATAATGACCAACCCAAATCACTGTAGGGGCGACCTTTAGGGTCGCCCGCAAAGCAACAGCAATTCCAGACACCAACGCCTGTTATGCCCATCTAACGGGCGGGGGTAAACCCCGCCCCTACAATGACCCATCCAAAATAATGACCGCCCCAAATCACTGTAGGGGCGACCTTTAGGGTCGCCAGCAAAGCAACAGCAATTCCAGACACCAACGCCTGTTATACCCATCTAACGGGCGGGGATAAACCCCGCCCCTACAACGCAGGGCAATCAGCAACTACTGCTAATGCAATTCCTGCCTTCTGATTTCGCGCGATACAAAGCCGTATCGGCCGCACATAACATGGCAAATGGGGTGCGGAACTGGCCGTTTATTTCACTGGCAATGCCCTGGCTGACAGTTACAGAGGTATCATCTGACAAACCTTGTTCTGAGAACTTCAACTGACTGACATAATGCTGCACTTTAACCGCCACGGCTTTGGCCATAGCTTCGTCGTGGTAAGGCAGAATCAGTGCAAACTCTTCGCCGCCATAACGGGCCGCTAAACCCTGACCACGAGGTACAGCCAACGAAATAGCAGCGGCAATACGGCGTAAACATTCGTCACCCTGCAGATGACCGTATTGATCGTTAAACTGTTTAAAGTAATCAACATCTATGATCAGCACACTGACAGAGCTTTGATTTCTATTGCACTCTTCCCAATAGTGCTGCAGTCGTTCATCAAAGTGACGTCTGTTGGCTAAAGCCGTCAGTGGATCTGTGCTGGCAAGCATATGCAATTTGTAAAATTCAGCTTTGTAACTGGATAAATCGCGTATTACTACCACCAACAGCGGGTCGTCTGAAGGTAAATAAGATAAGGACAGTTCAATATCTTTGACATTACCATTGGCACAAATAATGGCCATTTCAGCCGGATTCTGCAACGATGACAACACACCACGACGGCCCATATCGACCAGGTTATGGTAATGCGGCTGATAACGTTTGACTAAAAAGTCCGGCCAGCAATGCCCACGTAATGCGCCTTGGGTATGGCCCAAAAACTGTGCCGCTTTGCTGTTAATACACACAATACTGCCACTGACATTAACCACCAACACAGCTTCAGACAAATACTCAATCAAAGCAGGTAAAGATTCAAGATGAGGAACCGCATAACCACCAGCACCAGAAAAATCTACACGGGTAACATCGTTGTGGTTATAAAGCGAGGGGTTGAGCTCAGTTGGGCTGCCACTCGCTTCACTTACTGCAGAGGTTAAATATAATCTTTTAGATGGTGCTGAAGTTGTCATAGGTCTGTGCTCCATAAGCCCTGGTACCGACGCATTACTGCGTTTACTGAGCATGAATTTAGAACTTATGGAAAAAACAAACCTTCCGGCAACCTTCTGATTTAAATCATTGAATTTAAATTAAATTATTTATATCTAAAAACTTAAAAAGCCCCGTATGGGGCTTTAAACACTAAGAGTAGCTGATTATTTCAGACGCTAAAGGAGCTTTATTTGACCAAATTTCAACCTTTATGCCCCTGAATAAAAGTCTATGAATTAATATTTAGGCGGTTTAATTTCTTTATTGATTACTTGCGGGTCAGGACTTAGTAACAGCAGGCTATTCGTAGTATTCGTAAATATTAGTTGGAACTTAGTTGTACCCTGTACATTGTCTTCATCCATCAGCACCAGCTCCTGACCATCTGCAGATACCTGTACTGAGTCAATAATATTGTCATAAGGGGTTAAAAAACCTGCGCCCATAAAAGCATAACCAGCGGAGTTGACCAGTCTGTAGGTAATATCTTCGCCACAAGTTACCACCACATTACCAGTGCAAACTTCACCCTCCTGCAGATAAGTGACTTTAGGTTCCTGATTGGCATCTAATGTGATCGTGACTTCAATAACAGGGCCCTGAATTAAGTTTGTAGCGTTCATAAGTTTTCCTTGGTTTGGGTGAAATAACAAAATTCTAAAAATCATTCAGCACAATTGCTGATTTCAGCAGCAGTTGCTGCACTTCAGGATACTGCTCTAATTTATTCAGACAACTTAAAGCTCTGGCATAAGGCTGGATATAATAAGGTGTTTTATCTTTTTGCAGTAAAGGCTCCAGCAAAGTTTTTGCCATAGCGCAGGACTGTTGACTTTTATCATCCTGCAATTGGTTTTTATAATGCATTGCTTGCAGCAGTTCAGTTTCAGCCAAAGCAAGTGCTAAATTCGAATTGCCAGCATCAGCTGAGTGAAACTCCCGGTACAAAGCTAAAGCTTGAGACGTAAAATCTGCGCTTTTCTTTGATTTTCCTATTGCCTGATAATAACGAGCAGACTCAAGTAACCAGTTAGCGTAGATCCTCTGGTATTGCTCTTCACCACCTAATACATTTTTCTTTTCATCAAGCTCTAGTTTTATAGATTCAGGAGTATAACTTATTCGTTGGTCATGTAACTTGGCATTGAGCCGCATTAACATGACCTTATGATGAAATAAACTGCCTTGCCATCCTTTGTTATCAGGATCTTGTAATACAGCTTGCTCCAACAATCCGCGAGCTTGATACACCTTAGCAAATGCCTGCTTGGTTAGTCCCTGATAATTATAGATACTAGCAAGTATGGAATAGCTGCTGAAAATTCTATCCAGTAAATAAGCATCGGCTTTAACTTCTTTATTCATCCTTTCAAACTCAGCCTGTATCTGTAAGTGCATTGCTATAACCTGATTGGTATTCCCTTCAGCTGAAGCAGCCCGAGCTAACCAGGAGCGGGTATCAGCTATATCAGCAATCAAAGCGGTATTGCCTGGATCTTTAGCTTTTGCCAATAATTTAAGATTTAACGATTCATCAAAAAAAGCCGTAGCTTGTTCAAACTCTTGTAAATTCATCGCTAAAGAACCTAAAGAATTAGTGGCGTAAGATAATTCCATTAAGGCATCTACGCTGTCGGGCGCTATTTTGTACATAGCCTGGCTATAGCTGTAATACAGCTCAAATTCTGGTTTAACGGCCAACCAGTTATTGGCATCGTACTGAATTTGCCCCAGCCAAAAGGCATTGGCGCCTAAGGTTTTTAATAGTTCTAAATTATCCGGCTGCTCAGCTAGTACTGGCGCTAGTTTATCTCTTGCCGCTAACAAAGCCGTTTTGGCTTCATCAATTTTGTCACGTGAATAAGCCACTTCGCCCATAGCTTCCAGCGTTTGGCCATGTTGCAAACGGGCCTGGGTGCTTAGGTAGTGGTCTTTTTCCGCATCAGAAAAGTCGCTGAAATACTCCAGCGCTTTATTGCTGATACCGTCGAGTAAATCCATCCGACCTATGCTGCGCAATTTATCGGCAAAATCCCCCACCATAAAACCTAATAAACTTTCGGCGGCTAAACGTTTTTGCTGTGCTTGTTTTTCGGCTTCAAAACTTCGGAAGCTCATTAATACTGCAGTGAAAGTCAGCACACAGAGTAAAGCAAAAGTTAAACGCCTGCTGGTGCGTACTAGTTTGGATCTTTTGCCTGAGGCCAAAATAAAAGCTTGTTCGTTGGCATCCAGCGTAAAAAAGCCGTTTTGCGCCAGTTGCTGGGCTTCGGCCAAAGGTTTGCCGTCGGCCAATAAATAGGCGCTGTGTTTATCTTCGGCCAGCCAGCGTTTGGTTAAATGCTGCAAGCGGCTTTTTACACTTAAACTTTGATGATGTTCTGCTATCCAGTTGGTGGCGCGTGGCCAGCGCCTTAATAAAGCTTCGTGCGCAATACTGAAACAAGGCACAGCATTGTGCAGGTGGGAGACAAATAAACGATGTTCCACCATGGCTTGTACCAAAGTACGCTCAGCCTCATTATGTAGTTGTTGCCAGAGTGCTGTGCGGCTGGTGATGGACTGTTCGTCTTCGCGTAACGTCACCAGTAAAGAGAGCACCCTGGGTAAACTGTCTTTTTCGGCTGTGCTTAACTGCGCTATGGCCTGCTCGGCATTTTTACCTATAGCGCCTTCAATACCGCCTAAGTTTTTATACACAGAAAACAGCAGCTGGTTGCTGTCGCTGCGCTGTAAATACAATTCCTGCAAAGTGTATTGCAGCATAGGTAAAGCGTCGGGGTTGCTGGCGGCTTCGCTGCATAACAGCTCATCCAGCGGCACTGCGGTATTTGGGTCTAAGTCCCAACTTAAATTGGCGGCTATGGCAGGTAAGCGGATCATCTGCAATAAATCGGCTCGGCTTGGTGGTGCTAAGTCAAAATGCGCGCCACGGGCTTTGCCTGCCATTAAACTGGGGTAAGTAACTAATAAAGGATAAAACTCATTACGACAGGCACTTAATACCAGCACTAAACCTGAAGTCGCCAGTTGTTCCATCCGGTCGATAAACAGCAGCCGTTCTTCTTCGCTAAACAGCGGCGACGATAACAGCACTTCAAGTCGGTCAATAAAAATGGCAAAACGGGATTTACTTTCGTTTTGGTGTTGCAGCGCCTTTTTGCAGCTTTGCAGCACCCAGTCCATCTGATGTTGTAATTTATCTGCCAGCTGTTCTGCACTACAGCCGTCAAATACGGGCTGGTCTGCTACTTCCCAGTCGAGCAAAGCACTGGACAGTTGCATTAATAATTGGCCTGGGGTTAGGTCAGCTAAATCCAGACTACTGTACGACTCTACCTTAAC
This sequence comes from Rheinheimera sp., assembly GCF_020217005.1. Lineage (GTDB taxonomy): Bacteria > Pseudomonadota > Gammaproteobacteria > Enterobacterales > Alteromonadaceae > Pararheinheimera. The sequence goes on from NZ_JAIWOI010000248.1 coordinate 9,734, forward strand.
GCCGTTATAGCCGCTGTTTTGCATCAAATTTGGCATCACGCCCGCATTGATTAACGAGGATTTACCGCAGCCGCTTGGGCCTAAGACTAAACAAAAAGCTCTGCCGTATTGCACTTGCTGCGCAATACGTTCCAATAAGGTATCAATTTGGCTGCCACGGCCAAAAAACACTTTGGCATAACGGGCGTCGTAAGCCTGTAAACCCGGAAAAGGCGAACCGCCCTGCCAGCTTTGTGGTGTCGCGCTTTCTTCCTGCCCCAGCGGAAAAGTCACCTGAGCCAGGGTGCGGTAACCACGTTTACGTATAGTTTCAATATAAGTAGAGGCGGTGGCGCTGTCGCCGAGGGCTTTGCGAATTTGGGTGATAATTTTATGCAGTGGGTTATCGCCCACTTCGGTTTGAGGCCAGCAAATGCTTACAATCTCGTCGCTGCTTAGTACTTCTCCGGCCTTTTGGCACAGCAGCACCAGCACATCCATAGCTTTAGGTTCAAGCTGGATCAGCTGTTTGCCAAGCCTGAGCGTATTGGCACTAGGGTCCACCTGCCACTCGCCAAAAAAGAAAGTACCGTTCATAACCACAACCGGAAGTTAACTATATGTTTAATATATAGTTGTGAGCTTTATTATAAAAGCACTGATTTGTTACCCGTCGTACTTGAAGCTGTAGCGGCGTTGGCTGATTCTAACATTCGAGTTAGGAGCAATAAAAAAATCGTCAGGAACGATTTTTCACTCACATCGTCCATGATGTTCGCCTACGGCAGCTGAAGCTGTGAAAAACAGCTGTCCTGCTGTTTTTTAACATTGGAGCGGAGCGACGATGGCCCGGAGGGCGAAGCCGGTTTTAGTATTGCCAACAGTTTGGCAATACCCGGATGAGCGCCAGTGGCTCTGACCACTGGCCGGAACATTTTGCAGGACAGCAAAATGTAAAAAAGGCACCCTAGGTGCCTTTTTTGACTGATGCCTGAAATTACTTGGCGCCCAGTACTGCGAAACGTTTTTTGAAGCGGTCAACACGGCCGCCTACGTCTAACACTTTCTGCTTACCAGTGTAGAATGGGTGGCAAGCTGAGCAAACGTCCAAGTGGATGTCTTTGCACAGTGTAGAGTGAGTTTTGAAAGAGTTACCGCAAGTACAAGTTGCAGTGATTTCTTTGTAATCCGGGTGGATACTTGGTTTCATGGGTTTACCTCGTTAGGCCGTATCGCTATCTGATCAACTGTTGTCAGACACCATACGCAATTTCAGTTAAATTAGGGCGCGTAGTTTAATGGCTAAGGCTTAAAGTTTCAACAAATTGGCTGATTTATTTTTAATGGCTTTGCCGTGTGCGAATAATATACCCAAGTGACCCCAAAATGCAGAATTCAGCGGGAGATAAAAGCGCTTTAGGCGAGGCAGCTGTTGGAAGCTTTAGTGGGTCTAAAGCGACAACAGTTAACGCGGCATAAAGCGCTTTTAGCCCCGCCCGAAGGGAGTCGCTGGGCGATTGCACTGCGGTGTTAGCCTGTCT
>NZ_JAIWOI010000233.1 GCF_020217005.1 Rheinheimera sp.
TACTCGGCCTTGTGCTGTTAACCATTGGATTAAACTATTGTCAGCAAAGGATTTTGGGTCAATCTTATAATAAAAGCTCAAAGGGCCACCTGTACTTCGTTCTGATGCCGTGGCATTCTACCGACATTTTTAAGCCATTGTCAGTGTAAAAATCAGGCAAATTAATGCAATTAAGCGGATATCAGCACAACAAAAACTCAAAGTACTTCAGGTTGGCCCAACTTATGTTGGCCTTGCTTGGAATTTGGGTGCTTTCTCAATGGTGGTGGAACAGCAACCAGCAAGGCGAACTTTTGTTCCAGCAACAAAGTGCTGAATTGATGCGATCAACGCTAGTCGCGTTGTCTCATACCGCTGCTTATCTGATTGATAACGACCAACTGGAAAGCTTAAATCAGCTTACTACTCATATTGCCGCCACACCTTATTTACAGGACGTCGTAGTTTATGATGCCAATGGCGTAAAGTTATCCGCCTCAGAAGGCACTGCAGCGGCGCAGCTGCTGTATGCGCCACAACATGAACAGGCCCTGCTGGCTATGGTGCAGGAAATCACCCAACAAGGCCGGGTGATAGGCTATATCAAAATCAGCATGAAACTGGATGCCAGCTTATTGCCAGTCACTCAGGCATGGCAGCAACTGATGCGGCAGGTATTTTGGATGTTATTACTCTCAGGAGTGGTGGCTTTTATGCTGCGCGGCACCTGGAGCAAAATCACCCATCAGTGGCAAAAATGGCGTAAAGGCAAACAGGCAGATGCCGCGAATTTGCTTTAGCTTGGGAACAACTGAATTGTCGTATTAAACATCACCTGGGCAATATGCTGAGGCTCTTCACCTCTTAATTCAGCTAGCTCTTTTAGTACCAAAGGCAACTGGGCTGGTGTATTGATTTCGCCCTGAAAACCATTTAGTGGCATCGAAGGAGAATCGGTTTCCAGCACTAAAGCGTCCAACGGAAACTGTTTTACTGCCTTGCGGGTTTTCTCTGCGCGATCGTAAGTAATAGTACCGCCAATCCCGAGCTTAAAGCCCCTATCAATAAAGGCTTTGCCTTGCGTAAAGCTACCGGAAAACGCATGCAATATACCGCCTTGGCTAAATTGCTGCTGTTTAATGATCTGCAGTAATTCATTCTGTGATTTGCGATGGTGCAAAATCACAGGTTTTTTCAGTTTGGCTGCCAGCTGTAACTGCAGCTCAAAACACTTGCGTTGCAAAGCAAAACTTTGTTCATCCAGCGCAAAATCCAGCCCTATTTCACCTATAGCACAGACCTCTGGCAGAGCTGCTAAAGCCTCAAGCCCGGATAAAGCCTTAAGCTCTGATTGGCTGGCCCACCAGGGATGCACACCCAAGGCAATGTAAAAGCCATAACGCAGCTGCAATTCCAGCAAAGGCAACCAGGCGGACGATTGCACTGCTGGCACTAAAAAGCTTTCAACGCCCACAGCTTTGGCGTTGGCCAAATGCAGCTCCAGATCAGGCAATAACTCTGGTAAATCCAGATGGCAGTGGCTATCAAATAATACAGGCCGCGTATCGGCGGCCTGTGAAGGTAGGACTATGGGCATAAACGCTCTATGGCCCAGCTGCTGTCTGGTTGCTGCTTGTACATAAAGCGGTCATGTAGCCTGTGCTCGCCTCCTTGCCAGAATTCAATCTGATGTGGTTTGACTAAAAAGCCGCCCCAGAATGAAGGCACAGGTACTTCACCGTGCTCAAATTTATGTTTAATTTCAGCAAATTTTTGCATCAACACTTGGCGGGTCGACACAGGACGGCTTTGCTCTGAAGCCCAGGCCGCCAGCTGACTTTCTTTAGGCCTGGATAAGAAGTAACTCATCACCTGACTGGTCGGAACCCGCTCTGCCGTGCCATAAACAATCACCTGACGCTCCAGTGGATGCCATGGAAAATGCAGACAGACCTTAGGGTTATGTTCCAGCTCAGAGGCCTTACGGCTGCCTAAGTTGGTGTAAAACACAAACCCCTGACTGCTGACATCTTTAAGCAATACCAGACGTTGTGAAGGCTGGCCTGATGCATCCACTGTAGCAACACACATAGCGGTGGGATCCGGTAACTCGGCAGCTACAGCATCTTTTAACCAGGCTTCAAACTGCAGGAAAGGATCGGCATTAAGCTTATCCAGATCCAGTTTATCCATAGTGTAGCTGCGGCGAATATCAGCAATTTTCATCAGTTTGTCCTTGCACAGCGAAGATCTAAAGGGGATATCTGGCGTGAAGCGGATTACATCCGCTCCATGACCTCAATACCTAATAAGTCTAAGCCTTGTTTTAAGGTACTGGCCACCAGAATACTGAGCATTAAACGGCTGTTTTTCAGGTCTGGTTCAATGCCTTCTTTTAAAATAGGGCATGCTTCGTAGAAACTCATAAACTGGCTGGATAACTCGTATAAATAGTTACACAACAGGTTAGGCACAGCATCTTTCATCACGGCTTGTAAGGTTTCTTCTAAGCGTAACAGTTTGACTGCTAACTGCTTTTCCTGCTCTTCCACCAGTTGCAGCGGAGCCACAAAGCTCTCGTTGATACCAGCACGACGCAAAATACCGCTGACACGGGTATAAGCGTATTGCAGGTAAGGCGCTGTGGCACCTTCAAAACTTAACATCGCATCCCAGCTAAAGACGTAATCGCTGGTGCGGTTTTTTGATAAGTCAGCAAACTTCACTGCACCTATACCCACTTTACGCGCTACTTCCGCCATTTCTTCAGCGCTTAAGTCAGTGGATTTTTGCTCGACCACGGCCTTGGCTCGCACTACAGCTTCTTCTAACAATTCAGCCAGTTTGACAGTGCCACCGGTACGGGTTTTAAACGGCTTACCGTCTTCACCCATCATAGTGCCAAAGGGGCAATGATCATAAGCCACATGATCTTTGAGCAAACCGGCTTTACGGGCCACTAATTCCACTTGTTTAAAGTGCAGCGCCTGACGGGCGTCGGTAAAAATCACGATACGATCGGCAGCCAAATCAAAACTACGGTACTGACAGGCTGCTAAATCTGTAGTGGCGTACAGGAAACCACCACCGGTTTTTTGCACGATAAATGGCGAAGGGTTGCCTTCTTTATCTGCCAGTTCTTGCAAAAATACCACTAAAGCGCCTTCACTTTCTACTGCTAACCCCTGCTGCTTTAAGCCATCGACTATAGGCTGCAGCATAGCGTTATAAGCACTTTCAGGCTTGATATGTTCATGACCTAAAGTAACTTTCAGGGTCTTATACACTTCGTCACTATGCTTAATGGAGGTATCGATAAACAGCTGCCACAACTTCTGGCAATGCGCGTCGCCACTTTGTAGTTTCACTACATAGTCACGCGACTTATCGGCAAAACCTGCTTCATCGTCAAAACGTTTTTTCGCTTCGCGGTAGAAGTCTTCTAAATCAGCTAAAGCCACTTGCTCCAGGTCGATACCAGCCGCCAGCTTGTCTTCCAGATGCGCAATCAACATACCAAACTGCGTACCCCAGTCGCCCATATGGTTCTGACGAATGACTTTATCGCCCCAGAACTCCAGACAGCGCACTACGGCATCGCCAATAATAGTGGAGCGTAAATGACCAACGTGCATCTCTTTGGCCAGGTTGGGCGCTGAGTAATCCACGACCACAGTTTGCGGGGCCGGATTTGCGCTTAAGGTTAAACGTGGGTTTTGTGAAGCGCCCACCAACTGTGCAGCTAACCAGTCTTTACGTAAGGTGACGTTAATAAAACCAGGGCCTGCAATTTCTACTTTCTCAGCCATATCGGCTAAGTCCAGCTGTTGCACCAGCTGCTCGGCTAAAGCACGGGGATTGGTTTTTAATAACTTGGCAGCAGCCATAGCACCGTTAATTTGGTAATCACCAAATTCAACTTTAGTGCTGATGGTAACCGCTGTATTGGTGTCAGCAGGCAAACCCAGAGCTACCATAGCGGCCTGAGTTTTTGCAGATAATAATTCTTTGATATTCATAACAAACCTTTATGCCTGAATTAACGAGTGCCTGAATTAATGTTCACGGGTCTTATGGAATTTGATCTTCGGATAACGCTCCATCGACAAATTCAGGTTCACCATAGTAGGTGCCAGATAGGTCAGGTTATCGCCACCGTCCAGCGCCAGGTTGGTACTAGCCTTGCTCTTTAATTCAGTCATGGCTTTATGATCATCGCTATACACCCAACGCGCTGTGGTGACGTTGACACTTTCGTAAATCGCATCGACGCTGTACTCAGATTTCAAGCGATGCACCACCACGTCAAACTGCAGCACACCCACGGCACCTACGATCAAGTCGTTGTTATCCAGCGGACGGAACACCTGCACGGCGCCTTCTTCTGATAACTGCACTAAACCTTTGAGTAACTGCTTTTGTTTTAACGGGTCACGCAAACGGATACGGCGGAATAATTCAGGCGCAAAGTTTGGAATACCTGTGAAGTTAAACTTCTCGCCAGAGGTAAAGGTATCACCGATCTGAATAGTGCCGTGGTTATGCAAACCTATGATATCGCCAGGGTAAGCTTCTTCCACGTGTTCTCGATCACCGGCTAAAAAGGTTAATGCCTGCGGTACCAGCATGTCTTTGCCAATACGTACATGGTGCATTTTCATGCCCTTTTCATATTTACCTGAGCAGATACGTAAAAAGGCCACCCGGTCGCGGTGTTTCGGGTCCATATTAGCCTGAATTTTAAAGACAAAACCTGTGAAGGCTGATTCAGATGGTTCAACAACACGAGTGGTAGTGGCACGATGCTGAGGCGCAGGCGCCCATTCGGTTAAACCGTCCAGCATATGATCCACACCAAAGTTACCTAAGGCTGTACCAAAAAATACCGGGGTCAGCTCACCTTTGCGGAACAGCTCTAAATCAAACTCGTGGCTTGCGCCTTTGACCAGTTCCATTTCTTCGCGCAACTGACCAGCGTAATAGCCCACTCTTTTATCCAGTTCAGGGTTATTGATGCCTTTAATCACATCCAGTTCCTGAATGGTATGGCCCATACCTGATTTGTATAAAATCACTTCGTCACGGTAGATGTGATAAACACCTTTGAACTCTTTACCCGAAGCTATTGGCCAGGTAATAGGGGCACAGGCGATTTTTAATACATTTTCGACTTCATCTAACAAATCTATAGGATCCCGGATATCGCGGTCCATTTTGTTCATAAAGGTGACAATAGGAGTGTCACGTAAACGGGTAACTTCCATCAGTTTAATGGTACGGTCTTCAACACCTTTGGCACCGTCAATCACCATTAAACAGGAATCCACTGCCGTTAAAGTACGGTAAGTATCTTCCGAAAAGTCTTCGTGGCCCGGCGTATCCAGCAGGTTGACCAAACAGTCAGCGTAAGGGAACTGCATCACCGAAGTCGTGACCGAGATGCCCCGCTCTTTCTCCATTTCCATCCAGTCGGACGTCGCATACTGGCCCGACTTTTTACCTTTAACCGTACCGGCCTTTTGGATCAACTGTCCAAACAACAAGACTTTTTCAGTGATGGTGGTTTTACCGGCATCAGGGTGAGAGATAATCGCAAAAGTGCGGCGTTTGTTAATTTCTTCTAAAAACAGTTCGGTAGTCATGCCATCCAACTTGATCAATAAACGAAGCCCACAACATAGCCAAAAGGCAAAGTGAGTCACGCCCTAAGTAATTGCAGTTACAGCGCGACGGCTAGCGAACGAGACCCCATGAACATAGATACACTATGTGATTGGGGCGAGCGAACGACGCCAACAAAGCTGTAGCTTCAAGTACGACGGGTGTTTGCAGGGAAATTTCGCGCGATTATAGCAGCAAGCAGAGCATAGGCACAGAATTTAGCCACTTAAGGTGGGGAAATTATCTGTCGGAGCTGTGAATTGAGCCTTAGCCTAAGGGTAAAGCCATTAAAATGGCGTCTTCACGGCCTGTCGCTGTTGGGTAATAACTAGGGCGTAAACCGGTTTGAATAAACCCACATTTTTCATAGAGTTTGATAGCGTTCCTATTGGATTGGCGAACTTCCAGCCAACAATCCAGTGCTTCTAAATCCTGAGCCTGAGCAATAAAGTGCTGCAGCAACTGCTGGCCATAACCTTTGCCCTGGGCTTTTGGCGCCACGCCAATATTAAATAAACTGGCTTCTACAGCGACTTTCTCGCCTATATAAAACCCCAGAATATCGTCATTATCATCCAGCAGCACTGCATTAAAATAACGTTCACTAAAGCAGGTGTTGAAGGTACCTTCAGACCAGGGATGGCTATTAGCACTTTGTTCTATCTGAAGCATAGCCGGAATATCGGCAAGGGTGGCACTACGTAGTAACGGCATGGTTCAGCTCTCTTGCTGGAGGCACAACCAGAGCAGCTTTTTCTGCTGGGCTGACTGCAATAATTCAATCGAAGGTGTTACTAAGAGTCCGTTCTGCAACATAGGTTCAGTACTGCTTGGGTCTAACCGCCACTGCAGATCAGGTTGATACTCATTGATCGCCGCAAAAATGTCTTTAGAGAAGGTCAGCTCCGGATCAGGTTCTGAGTAGGAATCAATAGACACTGGCACTGCGGCCTCAATCACTTCAGCTACAGCAGCTACATCGGTTTCAGGTTCAGCCTGCAGCGCGATATCAGCTTCAGGCGTTTTGGCCAAAGCAGAAAACTCTTGATGTAATTCAAGTGGTTGTATCTGGAGTAAGTGCAGCAGTTGCTGCTTAGATGATAAAGAATTCATATCAAAATGAAGTGGCAGGGGCAGAGGGATTCGAACCCCCAACCATCGGTTTTGGAGACCGCTGTTCTACCAATTGGAACTATGCCCCTAGCGTTGGAGGCGCCATTATACAAAACAGGGTTCAAAGGTAAAGCAAAAATCTGTTGGCACTGATTTAACTGCACACAAAACATACGTTTCATTCCTCTAAGGCCCCATATTTGCTTAGCAGTCTATTTTTCAATCGTAAAATTCGATGATGACAAGCTTATTATTTCGTTTTCATCGAAGTATTTCGCAAGCTTATGCTGTGGTCATTCACTCAAAGGAGATTAATCATGAGCACAGTAAAAGATATATTTCAGCGAGAATTTCCGCGCCTGCAACAAGACGATACGATAGTTGAGGCTGTGCAGCAACTAAGACAGTTTAACCTGACCGGCGCTCCTGTATTCAATAAAGAACAGCAACTGGTGGGTTATTTGTCTGAGCAAGACTGTTTAACCGCTATGTTACACGCCAGCTATTTCTGCAGCCTGCACAACACCATAGCTCAAGTGATGAGTAAAAAGGTGGTCACAGTGCTGACGTCTGATAGCGTGGTGGATGCAGCAGTGATCTTTACCAGCCTGCATCTGCACCAGTTGCCTGTACTGGAGAATGGTGTGGTGGTAGGGGTACTGAATAGAGGTCAGGTAGTGAGAGCGCTGGAGGCTTCGCTTGGAGACTGTTATGGCGGGGAACGGGCGGCTTAGGGTTTGCAATCTTAAACTGCTGAAGTGAATAGTTCGCTGCAGGAGGATTGCAAGTGGCGTCCTGCCACTTGCCCTGCGGGCCGAGCTTCGCTCGTCCAAAATCGCTCCCGGCGATTTTGTCGAACCTTGCGGAGGATCTCATCCGCCTGTGTCCACCATTGCCGATCTGTTTGACTGAATTTTAAAAACAAAAAAACCCGCACTTAGCAGGTTTAGTTGTGGTGGACGCAGGAGGATTCGAACCTCCGACCGCTCGGTTCGTAGCCGAGTACTCTATCCAGCTGAGCTATGCATCCATCTGGTACTTTCTTTCTCGCAAATCGCTGTTGTAGTTAAGTGGTGGACGCAGGAGGATTCGAACCTCCGACCGCTCGGTTCGTAGCCGAGTACTCTATCCAGCTGAGCTATGCATCCAATTCTTAACAGTACAACTGGCGGAGAAGGAGGGATTCGAACCCTCGATAGAGTTTCCCCTATACACCCTTAGCAGGGGTGCGCCTTCAGCCACTCGGCCACTTCTCCGCACTACGTTGCGGCGTGTATATTAATGTCTCAGGAAAATAAGTCAAACAATTTTTGGAGCTGGAAAGCGCGTTTGCTGACCTTTTAAACAATTCGACTAATTATTCGCTACAAAGGGTTAAAAATATACAATTTCTAAAAGTGGCAACAGTTATAACTTATTGATCGTCATCGCCGCTAAAGCCACCTGGAGTGCCTTTTTCAGCCTGAATCCGCATGTAAATTTCTTCTCTGTGTACTGAAACTTCTTTTGGCGCATTTACACCAATGCGAACCTGATTTCCTTTGACGCCTAAAACCGTGACTGTGACTTCATCACCAATCATCAGTGTCTCACCAACACGACGCGTTAAAATAAGCATTCTTTGCTCCTTTTGTATGATCCCAGCTTCCAATGGTAACGCTTGTCTTAAGCATACTGCGCATACCTGTCTGTCTTATGATAACTCAGCTGACAAATTTATGAAAACCTTGAAATTAATTAACTGAACCCAATAAGGCAGAATGTAAAGCGACAGCTACTTTATTCAATTCAGCTTCTGGTAACACAATAGATAATTTAATTTCGGCACAACTCACTGCCACTGCCTGAACGGCTAAAAGCTGCAATTGTTCAAATACTGTCGCTGTAATGGCAGGATTTGATTTCAGCCCTATCCCTACTATAGATAACTTGCCCAAAGACTTCCTGCTTTGCAGCGTAAAATTTTTGTTCTTTTTCAGTTCATTACAAATATCTTCTACAGTGCTCAGATCATTTTGGTTCAAACTGAACTGCATCTGCACTAAACCGGAATGCGTATATTCCACCCTTAACATATCGGTCTCGATAGCTAAACGGGAAAACTCCTTCAGTAAAGCTATGTGCTGATCCTGACTTACATCATTCAGCTCCAGCCAAACTTCACCGGTCTGGCAGGCCAGTCCTGTTACCGCTGGTACACTCATGCTCTGGTCCTCATAACACACTAAAGTTCCCTGATCGGGCCTGAAGCTGGATAACACCCGTACCGGCACCTGATGCATAGCTGCATATTCGACAGAGCGGGAATGCAGTACTTTAGCCCCCAGACTGGCTAGCTCGAGCATACTGGAGGCATCGACATAAGGCAGTCGGAATGCATCTGCACATACTCGCGGGTCCATACTGTAAATACCGTCGACATCAGTAAATATCTGACACTCGTCGGCTTTTAAGGCCGCAGCTAAAGCCACTGCTGTGGTGTCAGAACCACCGCGGCCTAAAGTCGTGATATTGCCTTCGATATCTCTGCCCTGAAAACCTGCAGCTATGACAATATGGCCCTGCTCCAGCTCCTGCCACAAACGTTCTGTGCCTACAGATAAAATGCGGGCGCGGCTGAATTTATTGTCAGTCAGAATACCGATCTGGTCAGCCAGTAATGACACAGCCGGATGACCGCGTTTAATCAGCGCCATCGCCAGTAAAGCTATACTGACCTGTTCACCGCTGGCGGCGAGCATATCCAGTTCCCGGGTCGCAGGACGGCTGTCAATCTGATGCGCCAGCCCAAGCAGCCTGTTGGTTTCTCCTGCCATAGCAGACACCACCACCACTACTTTATGACCGGCATGCACAGTTTGAATCACCTGCTCTGCCACAGCTTCGATACGTTCGGGGGTACCTACTGAGGTACCCCCGAATTTTTGTACATATAAAGCCACTGAGCGTTACAGCTTAGCCGCAATATAGTCGGCAGCAGCTTTGAGCACGCCAGGTAAAGCGCCCACATCAGTGCCACCTGCCTGAGCTAAATCAGGCTTACCACCGCCTTTGCCCCCTACTTGCTCTGCAGCCCAGCCAATCAGCTGACCAGCCTGAACTTTTGCAGTTAAATCAGAGGTGACGCCTGCAATTAAACTAACTTTGCCATCAGTTGCTGTGGCCAGTAACAAAATGCCTGAACCTAATTTGTTTTTCAGCTCATCGACCATAGTACGGAAGGCTTTTGGATCAGCACCTTTCAGTT
>NZ_JAIWOI010000234.1 GCF_020217005.1 Rheinheimera sp.
CTGCAATCAGCACTTTAACGCCGTTAATCACTTGCACCTGCTCCAGCAAAGAAGCACCGGCAGCGCTGGCAAGCTTAGCTTTTAATTGCTCCAGCTCTTTTTCTAAGGCTTTGCGGCTGTCCATGGCTTGCTGCACTTTTTCAGCAATAGAAAAGACATCGCCTTTGAGCATTGAAGCCACAGTTTGAGCTTGCTGTTCCAGCTTGTGCACAAAAGCTAAAGCGCCTTCACCAGTCACAGCTTCAATACGGCGAATACCAGCAGCTATGCCGCTTTCGACCACAATTTTAAATAAGCCGATATCGCCAGTGCGGGAGACGTGAGTACCACCACAGAGTTCAATCGAGAAGTCGCCCATGCTCAGCACACGCACTTCGTCATCGTATTTTTCGCCAAACAGCGCCATAGCACCTGCAGCTTTGGCCTCATCCACATTCATCAGACGGGTCAGCACTTCGTGGTTTTGTTGGACTTGCTCGTTGACCAGTTGTTCGATACGGCGGATTTCATCGGCTTTGACTGCTTCAAAATGCGAGAAGTCAAAACGTAAACGCTCTGAACCTACTAAAGAACCTTTTTGCGTTACGTGCTCACCTAAGACGGTGCGAAGCGCAGCGTGCAATAAGTGTGTGGCCGAGTGGTTTTTACGAATAGCTTCACGACGGGCATTATCAATGGCTGCATCGACTAAATCACCAATAGCCAAAGCACCTTTTACGCTGCCTTTATGGGCAAAAGCTTTACCTACTTTAATGGTGTCAGCAACCTGGAATACCGCGCCGTTAGCCAGAGTTAATACACCTGTATCACCTGCCTGACCACCGGACTCGGCGTAAAACGGCGTTTGGTCCAGGATCACCAGCGCTTGCTGTCCATCTGTCAAAGAGTTAACAGCATTGCCTTCCAGCAGAATTTCTACTACTTTGGCTTTGCCCTGAATTTGGGTGTAGCCGGTAAAGTCGGTGCACTGGGCCGAAGTTAATGCCTGGTTGTAATCAGCTCCAAAGTTAGAAGCTTGTTGAGCGCGTTTACGCTGCGCTTCCATCGAAGCTTCAAAGCCTGCCTGATCTACAGTTAAACCACGCTCACGCGCCACATCACTGGTTAAATCCAGTGGGAAACCGTAGGTGTCATACAGCTTAAAGGCCACTTCGCCCGGGATCACTGTGCTGCCATTCAGCTCTGCCAGAGCTTCTTCCAGAATCCCCAGACCACGTTCTAAGGTTTTACCAAACTGCTCTTCTTCCAGCGCCAGCACTTTTTCAATCACGGCCTGCTTTTCAATCAGTTCAGGGTAAGCTTCACCCATTTGTTCTGCCAAAGCGCCGACCAGTTTGCTGAAAAACACGCCTTTAGCGCCCAGCTTGTTACCGTGACGGATAGCACGACGAATAATACGGCGCAGCACATAACCGCGGCCTTCGTTGGATGGCATCACACCGTCCGCCACTAAGAATGAACAGCTACGGATATGGTCAGCGACCACACGTAACGATTTGTCGTTTAAATCCTTCGCGCCTGTAATTTCTGCAGTCGCTTTTATCAGCGCCGCAAAAGTATCGATTTCGTAGTTGCTGTGTACGTTTTGCAAAATGGCTGCAATACGTTCCAGGCCCATGCCTGTATCCACGCTTGGTTTTGGCAGTGGTTCCATCCGGCCATCAGCGTGACGGTTGAACTGCATAAAGACGTTGTTCCAGATCTCAATAAAACGATCGCCGTCTTCTTCTGGTGAGCCCGGTGGACCACCCCAGATATGATCGCCGTGATCATAGAAAATCTCAGTACAAGGACCACAAGGACCTGTGTCGCCCATAGCCCAGAAATTATCAGAGGCATAAGGTGCGCCTTTGTTGTCACCAATGCGGATAGCGCGCTCTACTGGCACACCAATCTCTTTGGTCCAGATATCAAAAGCTTCGTCGTCTGTAGCGTAGACAGTGATCCAGAGTTTTTCTTTGGGCAGCATCACGACTTCAGTTAAAAACTCCCAGGCGTATTTAATAGCGTCCTGTTTGAAGTAATCACCGAAACTGAAGTTACCCAGCATTTCGAAGAAGGTATGGTGACGGGCTGTATAGCCTACGTTTTCTAAATCGTTGTGTTTACCGCCGGCGCGTAAACAACGTTGTGCTGTCACAGCGCGGTTGTAGCTGCGTTTATCCTGGCCTAAAAACACATCTTTAAACTGCACCATACCAGCGTTGGTGAAGAGTAAAGTAGGGTCATTGCCTGGGATCAGTGAACTACTGCTAACGATTTGGTGGCCTTTACTGGCAAAAAATTCCAGGAAAGCGCGGCGAAGTTGTGCCGAAGTCATATACATATCTTACTCTTCTTTAAGCTCTGCAAATACAAGTTGGATAGTGTCACTGCCAAAACCACGGCTTTGTAAATAACGCATCCGTTTAAGTTTGTCCTGATAATCCGATATGGGTTTATCCGCATATTTTTTCCGATAGGCTGAAGTGGCAACTTCAAACCAATCTATGTTTAATTCTTCCAGCAGCTGCTGTAGTAGTTCTTTGTTAATGCCCTGCTGCGCACAAAACTGGCTAATGTAAAACCATCCATAGCCTTTATGCAACTTTGCGTTGACCTGCATCCGGGCATAACGTAATTCACTTTGGTAATTGCGCTGCTGTGCCCAGTCCAGCAGACTTGCACTTTGTTCGGCCGAAGCGCCCTTTTGTTTCAGCTTTTGTTTTAGCTCCAGCGCACTGTATTCCCGGCGCGACAACAACCCCAACAGCCATTGCCGCAATTCCTGCTCCGTTAGAAGCTTTGGCTCTTGCGAAGGCTGAGGCTCTGTCATGCTTATACTTCCAATACCGCAGGTGCTGAATTATCCAACTGTAAGGCAAAAAACGCGCTGAAGGATAAAAAGAACGCCACTTGCAGCAGTGGAACTATGACAATAAAAGCAAAACCCAAAGTCACAACACCTAACATACCTAAGCCGACTGATAAAATACCAAATAAAGTTAAAGCGCCGACATTACGCCAGCAGGCGGTCAGACTGGCGATTAAAATTGCCTGTAAACGTTGTTCATTCAGGAAATAAGCGATAGCAACCGCATAAGCAAACAACATAAAGACTAAACTAAGGACCGCAGCGAGCAAAAACATAGTCACAGGGTCAACTACACCAGCCTGAGTTTGTTCCATCATTTGAGCAGCCAACAACATCAACGGAATATTGGCCAGCAAGTTAGCTCCCGCCAATCGGATGAAAGTGCGACGATATCGTTCTTCTTTGAACACGCTAAAAAGTAATTGAAAATTCACCGCTTGTTGTTGCTGCAACAGTACTATGGTTTTATAAAAACCTGCTGTCAAAAACGGGTTCGCCAGCACCAGAATCACACCTAGCACAGGATGCAGCTGTGCCACTAAACTCAGTACTGTAGTAAAAGCCACCATAGCAATCAGCGTCGAAGGTGCCTGACGGAACAGTTCCCATGCTTTAGTCAGCCATGACAAAGCAGCCTGCATTGGCACCCGACGTATAATAAGTTTTACCTGCACTTTCTGATCCACGAACTTCAACCCTTCTTTCACTTCAGCAGCCGCAACTCTGATAGTTACGAAATGAGGCGTATCTTACTGCAAAAAGGCACTGGGTAAGAATAGCTGGCGCAGAAAAAGCCAGATTTAGCAGCGGATCATCCAACTTTGCCATGGTTAGGATCATTCTGGCGGCAATACAGCCATGTCTGGCGATAACAGCGTATAGTGCGGCAGGTTAATTCAAACAGGCGTAGATCAACAGCGATGAATACAGATGGAGAGCAAATGCAGAGAATTCTGAGTGCTTTTGTCTGGCTAAGTGGGTTAACAAAAAAGTACTCGGGCCTGGTGGCCTTGTTTGGCTTTTGCACAGGTTTGTTTAGTTTGTGGCAAGTAGAACGTCGTGAAGAATTTGCCCAGTTTTTTGCTATTTTGATGGTGGTTGGCTGGCTGTGGCTAACAGGAGAATACTGGCTACGCAAAGGTTTGCTGCATAAGTTTGGGATTTCGTTATCCAAAGACATAACCCATTTAATCACGCAGTTACTGCATCAGGAAACTTTGTTTTTTGCCTTACCTTTTTTTCTGGCAGCCACTGACTGGGACCAACCTCAAGCCTTTTTTACTCTGTTATTGCTTTGTTGTGCTTTGGTGGCCGTTATTGACCCGGCCTATAACAGACTACTGACAAAGCAAAGAGCTCTGTTTTTGCTGTATCACTGCTTTTCTTTATTTGCTGTTTTGATGGTGGTCTTGCCGCTGCTGTTTTTTATGACCACCACCCAAAGTCTGGGTTTGGCACTTATTATTTCAGCTTTGCTGAGTATTCCGAGTATCCGTCCCTTGTTGGCGCAACCAGGACGCTGGCGTTTACCTGTGTTATCCCTGTTGTTAGTGGTAATGGCCACCAGCATCTGGTTTAGCCGCAGTCTGATCCCTGCCCCAGTGTTAAATCTGAACGACATTCGGCTGAGCCAACATATGGATTATGCACAGCGCTTACCTGGAGCGGCTATTACTGAGTTGTCGCAGGCTGAGCTAAAACGAGGTCTTTATGCCTACACTTCTGTGCGGGCACCACGGGGCTTAAAAGAACAGATTTACCATGAGTGGATCCACAATGGTCAATCGATCGAACGCATTCCGCTAAATATTTCAGGTGGGCGGGAGGGAGGCTACAGAGCCTGGACACGCAAACAACAGTTTCCACAAGATGCTGTGGGCAAATGGAAAATTCGGGTAGTTACGGATTCGGGGCAGTTATTAGGGGCTATTAGATTTACTGTAACGCCTTAAACCGGGCGGGGACAAGCCTAGATAGCGATTTGTCTGGAATTTGAGACGGGCGGG
Organism: Rheinheimera sp.; assembly: GCF_020217005.1. GTDB lineage: Bacteria > Pseudomonadota > Gammaproteobacteria > Enterobacterales > Alteromonadaceae > Pararheinheimera. Next base: position 4,861 of record NZ_JAIWOI010000234.1, read on the forward strand.
GACAAGCCCCGCCCCTACAGGGCTATTCTTTCACTATGGTCATTTCTTTCAGAAGATTAGTCGCGCCATCTACATTCTCCATTTGCCACAGCATATAACGGCTGTCGACATGGATAGAGCGGTTAGTTGCAGGGTCATAATCCCAATTGCCGATAATACCTTCAATCACGCCATCAAATAACAAACCAACTAACTCGGCTTTGCCATTTAACGTCGGGGATCCCGAGTTCCCGCCTGTAGTATCCACTGTACTTAAGAAGTTCACCGGCAAGTTGTTATAGACCGCATCTTTATAAATGCCAAAGTCTCCCTTTTTCAACGCTTCGATCTGAGCTGGCGGCGCATCAAAAGGGTCTACCCCGGTTTGTTTCTGCAAAATACCAGCTGCGGTAGTGAATGGCTGATAGGACACTGCGTCTTTTGGCTGATAACCTTTGATAGAACCAAAAGTAACACGCAAAGTGCTGTTGGCATCAGCATAGACTGGTTTACCATTGGCCTTATTAAAGGCAATGATGGCTTCCATCACTTGAGGACGGGCTACAGCCAGCTTACCTTTGTGTTCTTTATCTGCATTTTCCAGAGCGAGTTCCGTTTCATACATCGCCACTGCGTATTGGATTAACGGATCATCACTGGCTTTGAATTCTTCAACAGATTTTCCCATCCAGGCGAGACGCTCTACTTCATCAGACAGTTTAGTGGCCTGATACAGTCCTTCGAGTTTAGTGCGCAGCGCCGCCAGATCCAGCTCACCTGAACCTATACCAAAATATGCATCCAGAGCAGACAAGCGCTGTTTAGCTGGTAATTTAGCGTAGTGTTGCAGGAAATGCAGCATCAGCTCTTGCTCCACTTTGGCATCAAAGCTGCGGGATAAACGTTTCATACTGGCAGAAAAGCGCTCTAAATCACGCTGTTGGAAACCAATTTCACGTTCTGCGTCAGGCTTTTGCTGCTCATGGGCTAAGCGGTATAACCTTTTGGCGGTATTAAACAGCTGACCATAACTTAAATAACCTAAAATCAGGTCGCGCTGCTGGTTTTGCTGCTCTTCCGCTACCAATTGTTGCAGGCTGCGTACAGCAGGCGCATATTTGGCCTGACGAGCCGGGCTGGATTTAATCCACAGATTCAGCGCTTTATCAAACTGATCTTTACGCAGTTGTGTATCGCCCTTTTGGTAGCTGGCGATCATGCCTTCGAAGTTTTTAGCGTAATTCGCCAAAGATGCCAGAATACTCTCGTATTTAATTCGTGCCTCAGAGCCTTCAGCTGAATGCTGTTTAATCACAGCTATAGCTTCTTCGCGATAGGCCTTAGATAAAGGCAATACCTGAGTGAACTGATTTTCAACTTCTGCAGCGGTATTGTACCTGTTGGTGCGGCCAGGATATCCAATCACCATGACAAAATCATTTTCTCTCAATGGTTTAGCAGATACTTTTAAATAAGATGGCGGTGTAAAAGGCACATTATCTGCGCTGAAATCAGCAGGTTGGCCATCTTTGCCGACATAAGCGCGGTAAAAGGAATAGTCGCCTGTGTGGCGCGGCCACATCCAGTTGTCGATATCGCCGCCAAATTTACCTATGCCTGAAGCTGGCGCATGCACTAAACGCACATCGCGAATTTCCATCTGTTTAATCAGGTAGTACTCTAAGCCACCATGAAAACTGTAGACATCACAACGATAACCTGGGGTCTCACAAGCGGCGATTTGCTCTTTGCGCAGCTCATCAATACGGTCAAAGCGAGCTTTGCCCTTGAGTTGTGGAGTCAATTCCTGATTAATTTGCGGCGTGATATTGGTCACCTCCTGAGTTACAAATATTTTGGAACCCGGAGCAGCAGGTAATTCTTCATCTAAGTCTTTGGCTAAAAAACCTTTGGCCAGCAAGTTGTTTGCTGCAGTGCTGTTGTGCTGAATGCTGCCATAAGCGCAGTGATGGTTGGTGACCACCAGACCCTGATTAGATACAAATGACGCTGTGCAACCGCCTAAACTAATCACCGCATTCATAGGAAAAGCAGTGAGCTGGGCAATACTTTTAGCATCAATTTCCAAACCTTTTTCTTTGAGGAGTTGTTCAAGTTCAGGTAACTGATGAGGTTGCCACATCCCTTCTTCGGCATGGGCAAAAGTGGCGACGGACAACGCCAACGCAAGCAGAGTTTTTTTCATTTGGAATTTCCTTGGCATAGAGGCCCAGACAAACTAACAGCTCAAGAGCGCAGTGCTGATGCTGTTGCGGGTAACGACGCTCATTGTGCGATATTTTGCAGCAAAGTAAAACGGCCGGAGGCTTGAATTTCTGCACTATTTGCCCCATAAACTGAAGTCTTATATTCAAGGAGCAGTAATGGAACAACTAATTGAAAAGGCGATGTACGCTACCCGCTGGCTGATGGCACCAATTTATCTTGGCCTAAGTTTAGCTTTGTTGGCTCTGGGCATTAAATTTTTTCAGGAAGTGTTCCATATAGTGCCTGTCCTTTTCACCATGAAAGAAGTCGACTTAATTCTGGTGATCCTGTCGCTGATTGACATCACCCTGGTTGGAGGTTTGATTGTAATGGTGATGTTTTCTGGTTATGAAAACTTTGTCTCACGACTTGATATTGAAGGCGACAGTGAAAAGTTGGGCTGGTTGGGGAAATTGGATTCTAACTCGCTGAAAAATAAAGTAGCAGCCTCGATTGTGGCAATATCATCTATTCATTTACTCAAAGTATTTATGGATACCGAAAATATTCCGAATGACAAAATCATGTGGTACTTGTTGATCCATATGACCTTTGTATTGTCTGCTTTTGCTATGGGTTATCTGGATAAAATTACTAAAGTGGCAGGTAACAAAGACAATTTTTGAAAGCAGCGCTAACCCTGCAGAGGCCGCGCTACTGTATACTTTGCTCAATTAAAGCAGCCTTCCATGTCAGGTAATACTCAAGTACGGCTTCGGCATTCGATTGATACCAGCCATAACCTATTTGTCTTTCCAACGAAAGCTCATCCATAGATCGGACTACTCTGCCATCGCGGTCTACAAAAAGGGCTCGTTGCTGTTCCAGATCATAAAATCTGGCCCACAACCCTGATGCAGTTTGCTGCTGTCGCCACTGCACCCCATGCGGGGTGCGGATCATCAAGCTGTGGCTGATTCGCTTTTCTTTAAACCAATGCACCGCAGCTTCTACACTTTTAATAACAGCATCAGAAGGCCTGACTCTTTGCATCAGCAGCAAAGTCACTGCTGCGCTTTCACTGCTGATTAAAGCTGGTAATTCATAAGCTCTGGCTTTGATGGGAACAAGTGTTATCTGGTCATACTGTGAAGCCCAAACGGTCAGTTGGCCCTGAACTATCAGCTGCATTTTTAGCAGCAATTGCACTCCTAGTTCAAATTGCGCCGCAGCTTGTTGTTTAAGGACAGGATCAACAAAGGCAAACAATGGCTCTGTTGCAACCTGATGTAATAACGTCAGTAGATTTACCATTACATCATCATTCAGGGTAATAGCATCATGATAACCACCACGAAGTGGATAAGTCTGAGCAAAACCACCATTGGGGTATTGGGCCTGCAGTATCAGAGCAATAGCCTTTTGCACTGACTGCCGGATTAGTGGTTGTAGTTGTCGGTCAGCCAAAGGATAAAACATGGCCAGCCAGCTTAATTCCGCACTGGTGGCATTGTTATCAAAAGTCGGAATGTAATCAGCCTCAACGCCAAAGTATTGTCCTTTTTTCCGGGCAGCCGACCAGCTGTTGGTTCTTTTACTCCAGCCACCTGAAGGGGTCTGAAAACTCACAATATTCAATGCAATACGCCGGGCCTCTTCAGCTTCAAGCTGATACGGCAATAAAGGTTCAGTGCGACCAAAGCCTTTATCGTACAAAGCAGGCAAGGGCTGTGGCAGATCAGCGTGTTGCAATTCGTGTTGCAGCAACATTTGATCTTGTTTTAGCAGCAGCTCTGATCGCTGCTGATGTCGCAACCAACTGTTTGCTGGCGTCTCTGCAGCCACAGCCCCAAGGCTGCTAAAAAGCAGCGCCGTGGCCCAAAGCCGCATCAGAACAGGAAATCCGTGGCTAAAAATTGTGATGAGCCTTGTTTAATCATCTCTTTCATTAGCGCTATTTGTTCAGGGTTGTATTTACAGGCGACTAAGGTTGGAATAGAAAACTGCAGCAATGCATCTTCTACCGACAAGGTGCCTTCCGCTGAGTTTTTCCGTCCGGTAAAAGGGAAACTGTCGGGGCTACGCTGACATTGGCTGTTGATGTTAATACGGCCGACCTGATTGGCGAAGATATCTACCAGTTCACCAATTTGCTGTGCATCCTGGCCAAAAATACTCAATTGCTGACCAAAGTCAGAATGGATCACATAATGAATCACTTCACTGATATCGTCATAAGGTACCACTGGTACTAGAGGCCCAAACTGCTCTTCCTGAAACAGGCGCATCTGGTGATTGACCGGATACAACAAAGCAGGACGCATTAAGGATCCTGCGCTTTGACCGCCTTGAGGATTGATCACTTTGGCACCCTGAGCCACAGCATCCGCAATCAGACTTTGCAAAAACTCGACTTTGCCAGGTTCAGGTAAAGGCGTAATCTGCACTTTGTCAGTCCAGGGTAAGCCTAACTGTAAAGTACTGATCGCCTCCGACAGCTGCTGTACAAAAGCATCAGCCACAGCACGATGGACAAAAAACAGTTTTAACGCCGTGCAGCGCTGACCGTTAAAGGACAAAGCGCCAGCCACGGCTTCTTTGACTGTTAAATTCAAATCGGCATCGGGTAGCACTATGGCCGGATTTTTTGCGTCCAACCCCAGTACAGCGCGCAGACGATGTGGTCGTGGATGCAGTTTTTTTAAGTCACTGGCGCCTTTATTGGTGCCGATAAAAGCAAATAAATCCACACTGCCACTTTCCATCAAAGCACCAACGGTTTCACGGCCACGACCATAAATCACGTTAATCACGCCAGGCGGAAAAGATTCAGCAAAGGCCTGCAACAATGGTTGTATTAATAACACCCCATATTTAGCGGGTTTAAAAATAACAGTATTTCCCATAATCAAGGCAGGGATCAAGGTAGTAAAGGTTTCATTCAGCGGGTAGT
>NZ_JAIWOI010000235.1 GCF_020217005.1 Rheinheimera sp.
TAAAAGGCCCCATACAAAGCGCAACACCTACGGCGACACGGCGTATTTTGCCTAAAGTGCCCTGCTCTATGACAAAGTGGCTGGCACTGCGGTCTTGCTGTTTTAACGCCTGTATCGTGTCGCGGATATAATCACAGGTACGGTCAAACTCTTTGGCAGCATCCGGCAGAGGTTTGCCAATTTCCCACATCAATAAGCGGATCACCGCATCGCGTTGCAGCACCATAGCAGCGAGGAATTTCTCCACAGCAGCCACTCGTTCCATCACCGCCATAGAGGGCCAAAGGCCACGGCCTAAATCATAAGCCTTAAGTGCAGCCTCCAAAGCAGCTTTGGCAGCAATTTCATCCATTAAAGGCGTAGCACCTAATAAAGTGGGGGTTAATTCACCAGAACTGTTACGAAGCGCAACAGGGCTATAGACAGGAGCTAAATCGCCCTGCCACTGACACAACTTACCATTGAGTAAATAGTCACGCTGCTCTATTGGCTCTCTGAGTCGCCACTGGGCCGGTATTTCAGCCTGGGTTGGAAAATACAAAGACAGATCAGCAGACATGACAAACTTCCTTTTAGCTAAATGAATTCAGATTAAAACGGCCGGAAAAACTACGGAATTGCTCTTTGGTGACAATAGCGCCTGTATGCTCTACAACAAAACTGGCTAAAGCTGCGGCATACTGACAGGAGGCAAGCGCAGATAAACCATTAAGACGCCCGGCCAGATAACCCCCGTTAAAAGAGTCTCCTGCTGCCGTGGTATCTATTACTTTTTTCACAGGCACCGCAGGGCATTGGAAACTCTTGCCATCGCTGAACCCAAGCACACCTGAGGAGCCATTTTTGACGATAATTTCTTTGACGCCCAACTGCTGCAGTTGTGCCAAAACATCAGCTGCGCTGCTGCTTCCGTACAATACTTTGTGATCATCAAGACCAGGCAAAGCAAGATCTGACAGCGCATAAGCCTGATCAAAATTGGCGCGGCAAATTTCAGCATCAGGCCAAAGCGCTGGTCTGTAGTTTGGATCAAACACAATCTGTACACCCTGAGCTTTCAGCTCCTTGATCAGCGAAAACAGATAAGTGCGATCCTCCAGCGATAGAATCGCCAGACTGATGCCTGAGAAATAAAACACATCGGCAGGTAATAACTGAGCCACTGTGCTGTGCTGGCGAAATAAAGCCAGACTTTGCTTAGCTGCTGAGCTGTCACGCCAGTAGACAAAACTGCGCTCGCCAAAACAGTCGGTATTGATCATATACAAACCAGGCCGTGCCGTTTTAGTGCGAAGCACCAGGGTACTGTCGAGTTTTTCCTGCTCCAGTTGGGCTATCAGTTTGTCGCTGACTAAATCTGTGCCCACTGCAGACAAAAATTTCAGGTTGAGCTGTGCAGCCGCGCTGCGTTTGCAATACACAGCTGTGTTATAGACATCTCCGGCAAAAGCCTGGTGGTAGACGTTATCCACCAGTTGAAATAACTCCACCATGCATTCGCCAAAAATAATGATTTGTTTCATTGATCCATCCTTAAGTGTGGACTCAGGCAACCTGACTATGCCGTACCCGACTTTGTTCTGCTACAACAACTGATTGTCGGGCTAGCTCAGTGATAGCGGTCCAATTTTGTTGTTGGATCCAATCTTTAGGCGAGATCCATGAACCGCCAACAACAAAGACGTTAGGCAAAGCTAAAAACTGCGCCATATTGTTCAGTTGAACCCCACCCGTAGGACAGAATTTTACTTTCTGGAAAATGCCGGAAAGTGCTTTGAGCATCTCGACGCCGCCCGACAAATGTGCCGGGAAAAACTTCAGTTCAGTCAGGCCCATTTCAATCGCCATCGCCATTTCAGACGGCGTAGCAACACCAGGCGCTAACGCCAACTCTGTCGCCAGCATGGCTTTTAACAGATCCGGTGTACTGGCTGGACTGACTAAAAACTGCGAGCCAGCTGCTTTGGCATTGCGGGCGTCTGCTGCAGACAAAATAGTGCCTGCCCCTGTTAACAGTTCTGGTACTTCAGAGCGTATCGCACTGATACAATCCAAAGCTGCAGCGGTGCGCAGCACCACTTCCACTGCAGTCACCCCACCTTGCTGCATAGCTTTGGCAATAGCCACGGCTTGTTGTGGCTGTTCGGCCTGAATAATAGGCAATAACAAGCCACCTTTAAGCAATGAAGATAACGAAGTCATCAGAACAAATCCTGTAAAAAGGAGGCTGAGCCAGCCCCGGTTGGAGTAAGCACTGGGGAAAGGCGCTGATAGGCAGCACTCAGTTCCAGCTGAAACTGTTCCGACTGCTGTAAGGCAGGTGGAAATACCGCAGATAACGCCAAAAACAATGCGGTATCTGCCACAGCTTCACCGCTACAGCCCGCTGCGGTGTCGAGCAATACCTTGGCCAGAGGATCGACCAAAGCAACATCGGGTTGCTGTCTGGCACGCAGCCGGATAAACAGCATCCAACTGGCCACCACCAGACAAAGCAAACGAATAGAACGACCTGCGGCCAGGTTATCGAGGATCACCGGAAACACCCGCATAGGTAATTTCTGCGAGCCATCCCAAGCAATTTGCGCCAGCAAATGCCGTATAGCAGGATTATCAAACCGCTGGAAAATATCCTGGCTGTACTGCGCGACATCCAACTCCGCTGGTGCGTGAAAAGAGCCAATTATTTCGTCCTGTGCCAGCTGAGTGACAAAGGCACGTAATGCGCTCTGCTGCATGGCATCAAATACAGTGTCCAGTCCAAACAAAGTACCTAAATACGCCAATGCCGAGTGAGGAGCATTTAATAACCGCAGCTTGGCTTTTTCAAAAGCTTTCACGTCCTGAGTGTAAGTGACTCCGACCTGATGCCAGGCTGGTCTGTGCGCTGGCAGAATATCTTCAATCACCCACTGGCAGAATTTTTCGCGTTTAATAGGCCAGTTGTCCTGATAGCCCAATTCAGACGCCAGTTGTTTTGGCAGCTCAACATCAGTGGCAGGGGTAATGCTGTCGACCATGGTACAAGGGCATAACAGCTGCTGTTCCAGCCAATTCGCCAAAGCGGGTTGTTTTTGCCGGGCGAAGCTGAGCAAGGCATGCCGCAGTTTATGGCCATTGTCCGTCAGGTTGTCACAACTGATAACGACAAAAGGTGGCACATTGGCGGCAAATCTCAAGGCTAATGCCTGCACCAGCAAACCAATAGCAGATCGGGCTTTCACATTGGGCTCTAAGTCATGCTGAATGTCGGCATGGCTCAAATCCAGTTCACCCAGCGCATTTAAGCAGTAGCCTTTTTCAGTGATAGTCAGGGTTACATAATGGCTGGTGGGCGCTGCTAAACGATGCAGCACCTGCTCGTACTGCTCTGCTGCCACTAATAACTCACGAATAGAGCCAACCACCTGATAGCTGGTTTCGTTATCCAGCAGCGCCAGACTGTACAATCCTTGCTGCGGTATTAAGGCTTTGGCTAAATCAGAGGATCGCATCGACACCACGGAAATGCCCCAGTCCCCACCGTATTTCAGCGCTAAATCTGTGTACCAGGCCTGGTGCGCCCGAAAAAATGCGCCAGGGCCAATATGTACTATGCCAATACCTACAGCAGATGGATCATAGGCAGGCAGTTTTAGTTTGCCTTGCAACTGCTGCAATAACGCCGGCTCTAAGCGAGGAATATCAATGCTCATGGGTTGTCCTTTAATCCAACTGATAGGCTTGTTTCACCAGCTGATAGGTCAGCTGCTGCGCCAGTTCATGGGCTTCGTCTTCGTTTAAGCGATGTTCAGCCACCAAGCCAGCTAAAAAGCGACAGTCAATACGACGCGCTACATCATGGCGGGCCGGAATAGACAAGAAAGCTCTGGTATCGTCGTTAAAACCTACGGTGTTGTAGAAACCTGCAGTTTCAGTCACCTGATGACGGAAGCGCAGCATGCCTTCAGGACTGTCATGGAACCACCAGGCTGGGCCCAGTTTTAATGACGGATAATGTCCGGCTAAAGGTGCCAGTTCACGGGCATAAGTGGTTTCATCCAGGGTGAACAGAATAATTTTCAAAGCGGCATTGTTGCCGTATTTATCCAACAGAGGTTTTAAGTTACTGACAAATTCAGTCGGGCTTGGAATATCCGCGCCTTTGTCTGCACCAAAACGTTCGAAAATCGACGGGTTATGGTTTCGGAAGGCACCAGGGTGAATTTGCATCGTCATGCCATCTTCAATGCTCATCCCAGCCATTTCCGTCAGCATCTGGCCACGGAATAACTCGGTTTGCTCTTTACTGGCCTTACCGGATAAACAAAGCTGAAACAGTTTACTGGCTTCATCTGCCGACAGATTGGCCGTTTTAGCTGTTGGATGACCGTGATCGGTGGCTGTAGCACCATGGTCACGGAAAAACTGGCGACGAATACGCAAAGCCTGCAAATAACCTTGCCAGCTATGCGTGTCCTGACCGGTTTGCTCAGCCAGCTTTTTGATATTACTCAGAAAATCAGCACGATCGGCGTCTATCACATCATCTGGTCTGAAGGTGGTGATCACACGTTTTTCATAACCCGTACCTTTTAAAACCGCATGATGTTTCAGCGAATTCACCGCACCTTCGGTGGTGGCAATCAATTCGATATTAAATTTATCCAGCAAAGCACGGGGTTTAAATTCAGGTTTGACTAGCTGCTCATTGATACTGTCGTAGTACAAATCTGCGGTTTCCGAACTTAAGGCATGCTCTAAACCAAAGACGTCATGGAATACGCTATCAAGCCAAATACGGGATGGCGTGCCACGGAACAAATGATAATGTTTGGCAAAGGTATGGAAAATTTTGCGGTAATCGGTTTCAACCGGCGTACCGTCTTTAGTACGAATGCCCAAAGACTCCAGTGAAATGCCCTGGCTGTATAGCATGCGGAATACATAGTGATCCGGCAGCAGCAACAAGCTGGTGGCATTGTCAAAATTGGCATTGCTGGCAAACCAGCTTGGGTCTGTATGACCATGCGGGCTGACAATAGGTAAGTCCTTAATGCCGGCATACAAACGTCTGGCTATGGCGCGAACTGTAGGGTCGGCCGGAAATAATCTGTCTTGATCAAGTACTAAAGGTTTAAAGTTGGCCATATAAATTCCTTACAGGGTCACGCCATTTTTCCAAATGGCGATTTCTTTGTTGTCTGATAATTCGTTTTGAGTGCGTTTGCCTGAGGCGATATCGATCAGCTCCCGGAAAAACTGGTAGGAAAAATCCTGCGCATTCTGGCCTTGTTGCAACAAAGCGCCGGCGTCAAAATCTATCCACTGCGGTTTGCGTTTAGCTAAATCGCTGTTAGATGAAATTTTTACTGTAGGCACAGGGAAACCCAGCGGCGTGCCACGGCCCGTGGTGAACAGCAACATAGTGGCACCGCTGGCAGCTAAGGCTGTGGATGACACCGCATCATTGCCAGGTCCTTGCAGCAAAGTTAAGCCTGGCTGTTGCACTAAAGCACCATAAGGGATCACTTGGGTCACTCTGGCTGAGCCGCCTTTTTGAATAGCGCCTAAGGACTTTTCTTCCAGTGTGGTCAAGCCACCGGCTTTGTTGCCAGGGCTTGGGTTTTCATACACAGGTTGTTTGTTATCGATAAAGTACTGCTTAAAGTCGTTCACCAAAGTGACTATGTCGGAAAATACCTTTTCATTAACAGCACGGCTCATCAGCACTTGTTCAGCGCCAAACATCTCAGGAGTTTCAGTCAGCACCACTTTGCCGCCAGCGGCACAGACTAAATCGGCAATACGGCCCACCAAAGGATTGGCCGTTAAACCACTTAAACCATCAGAGCCGCCACATTTCATACCGACCACTAAATCGGACACAGGGCAGGCGGTACGCTTATCCTGCTGCATCAGTTGTATAAGTTCTGCAACTGCTTCTAAGCCCTGCTCCAGTTCATCTTCCACTTGCTGGGCATTAAAAGCGCGTAAACGGCTTTGATCCAGTTCAGGGCAAGCTTTAAGTAAAGCCGCCAGCTGATTGTTTTCACAGCCCAAACCCAGCACCAGCACAGCTCCTGCATTAGGGTTTTGCATCAGGCCTGCCAATACAGCCCGGGTATGGTTTAAATCATCACCTAACTGCGAACAGCCAAATGGATGGGTGTAAGCAAAAATACCATCTGTTAAACCAGCAAACTGCTGATTGGCTTTTTCGGCTATTTTCATCGCGGCACGGTTAACACAGCCTACTGTATTTAGGATCCATAACTCGTTGCGGGTACCGACCCGGCCATTGGCGCGGCGATAACCCATAAAATGGGTAGGCAATTCGGTTGGGAAGGCTAAATCGTCAGCCGCACAGCCCTTATACTGGTACTCAATCTGATCAGACAATAAGGTTTTCAGATTGTGTGAATGCACCCAGCTACCCGCCGGAATATCCTGCTGTGCAACGCCTATAGCGTAGCCATATTTGATGACTGCTTCGCCTTGTTTTATGGGCTTCAGCGCCACTTTATGACCTGGCTGAATATCCTCTTTTGCCTGCACTTCGTGCCAGGGTGCAATTAATGACTGGCCTGACGCCAAAGGTTGTAATACGACCAGCACATTGTCGCGCGGATGCACCTGCAACAGGCTCAACTGAATGGCAGCCGGATCAGCAATATGTGGGCTACAGCCTTTTGTTTGTTCTGTCATTTTTTACCTGCTAGCTAACTTGTCTATCGGTGGCAAATTGCATCAAAAAAATGCCTTTCGTGTTACTTTAGGCCTGTCCAGGTTTTTCCATTGAGTTTGACATTGCTCAATTTAAAATCACTGGCATTGTCCAGCACACCCAAACTGGCTTGCTCAAAGCTGACATCCGTCATACTGATCCCGCTAATGCCAGCACGGGGTAACCCTCGGATCTCAAAAGCACGTTGAGCTTTTTTCACTCGGAAATTACTGATACTCAGATCTTTGACTTGGGGTAAAAACTGCCCTGCATCGCCTTCTTCGTAATAGAAGTTGATGACGATAGCGTCTTTCACTTCGCCAATTTCAATATCATCGACTGCGACTTGTTCTATTAAGCCGCCACGCACTGAGTTGGTTTTGATCCTTAAACCACGCTCCAGATCAGGGCTACTCATACGACAACGTCTGGCAAATATCTGTTTAGCACCACCAGAGATCTCACTGCCAATCACTACGCCGCCATGGCCGGACTTCATCAGACAATCCTGGATCAGCACTTGTTGCACAGGAGTCGCTAAGCGGCGGCCATCGGCATTACGGCCTGATTTTAAGGCGATGCAGTCATCACCCGTATCAAACAGGCAATTCTCAATCAACACGCGCTGGCAGGATTCTGGATCGCAGCCATCCGAATTAGGGCCGTGGCTGACGCAGTTCACTCCACGTATCACTACGTCTTTACAGAGCACAGGGTTAATCAGCCAAAATGGCGAATTACGGATAGTCACGCCCTCTATCAATACCCGCTCACAGGCGTAAGGTTGGATAAAGGGTGGCCTTAATCTATTGTTGTCCAGAATACGCTGTTCGACAGGCACTCCAGCTTCTGCCATAGCAAACAGCTGGTCGCGGCCAGGCTTTTGATCTGTGGCAGGATCAAGCTGCCATGGCGTATGTTTCCAGACTCCTTTCCATGGCCACCAATTGTCACCACTGGCATTGCCTTCGAGAATACCTTCGCCTGTTATCGCAATATTTTGCTGCTTGTAGGCATAAATCAGAGGTGAAAACCCCATCAGCTCCACGCCTTCCCAACGAGTAAAAACCAGGGGTAAGTAAGCCTTTGGATCAGTCACAAAAGATAAAACCGCATTTTTTTGCAGATGCAGATTCACATTAGATTTTAAATGCACAGGACCTGTGGACCAAACGCCTTCAGGCACAACTACTCTGCCACCACCAGCCTGATGGCAAGCCTCAATTGCAGCAGCTATCGCCCGATCACAAAGCTTATTTTTTTTAGCGCCAAAAGCAGTGATGACAAAATCACGAGCAGGAAAAGATGTCGGTTTTAAATCCTGCAGTATTTGTTCCGCACCAGCCCAGACCGGATCAACCACTTGAGCCGCTGCTGCCTGTAGCTGAAAGCTCAGCAAAGGTTGCAATGCCGTAGCGCCAATACCGGCTTTGAGTAAAAAACGTTTTTTCAGATCTGGCTGTAGCATCTGTGCATCCATCATGGTTTTCTCTGCACAAAGCCATCGGAAGCCTGCTGCTTTGTGCTTGTTTAAACAGCATAATAACGCATTTGCCACCGGTAGCAAGAGATGGATAATATTTTTTGCCACCGCTGGCAACTGGTCAGAGAACTTCAGAAGGAAGATTCCATTATTGAAATCAAAACTACAACGGATTCGATAGAACTCAGGCTGCGCAGACCTGATTACGGCCTTGCTGTTTAGCCTGATACAAGGCCTGATCGGCCAGAAACAATAGTTGTTTGGCTTCAGTTAAATCATCGCTGGTTGCTATGCCAATACTAACAGTAATACTGATGCCATCCGCTATGCCCTGCCAATCCAGCGCCATAATCTCCAGTCGTAACCGCTCGCAAACTAACTGGGCCTGTTCCATACTGGTCGATGGCATCAGGAGTGCAAACTCTTCTCCCCCCCAGCGCGCGGCACAATCAACTGAACGGGAATGCTGACGGATTTTTTCTGCAATAGCCACCAAGGCCAGATCTCCGGCGTTATGGGACCAGGTGTCATTGATCTTTTTAAAGTGATCAATATCGATAAAAGCTAACACCAGCGGTTGTTTTAGTCGTTGTGAACGGCTGAACTCTTTGCTCAGCACTTCATCAAAAGCACGGCGATTGGCAAGACCTGTTAAACCATCCTGCCTGGCTTGCAATGCTAAAGCTAAAGTCTGTTGATGTAATTGAGCCAACAAGGCTGATTTTTCTTCGTCTGCAGCTTGCAGGCTATTGGCTTTTTGCTGCAACTCTGCAGTTTTTTCTGCCACCTGTCGCTTTAAGCGTTGCTCTGAATTGCGCAAACTAGACATACGCCAATACGCCAGCAACAACAGCAGGGTTATTGTAGACAGAATACTAAACCACTGGAATTTGCCTGTTTGCCACCAATAGGGATGCTTGATCAAGACGATACTGGCTGCCTGACTCCACTTGCCACCCGGGTTGGCGGCCTGCACCTTAAACTCATAACGACCCGGCGCCAGATTGGTATATTCGGCAAAGTTTTGTTGCCCCTTATCCAGCCAATTCGCATCAAAACCCACCAACTGACTCCGATAGCGGATCCGACCAGGCATCACATAACCTAAACCAGCGAAATGCAACTCCACTCTGTCACTGTCTGGAGGTAATTCAATACTGTTTTCAATTTTCTGCACTATTCCATTGACCAGTAACTCTTCCAAAACAACGGGAGGAATAACTTCGGAAAAGGCTGCCAAACGTTCAGGCTGAACCCGACTTACTCCTATAGCCGTGGCAAACCATAAAGCGCCGTCCTGCGCCAATACTGCAGCCGGATTCGAACCACCATTAGCCTGTGCACTGAGCATACCGTCGCTTTCACCATAGAGTTCAAAAGCAATGTGGCTGGCGCTGCCATCTGCCACAGCATTTGCATCCTGCTGCCGCATACGGAGAATCCCCCTGTTGCTACTCAACCACAGGTTATTGTGCAGATCGGCCTGAACCTGGAAAATTTTATCAAAAGGAAGACCGGCTTTGCGGCCAACCAAAGACAGTTCAGCCGTATCTAACCGGTAGCGCACTAAACCGCGGTCTGTCGCCATCCATAGTAGTTTTTGTTCAGCTTGTTCATAGAAATCAAAGGCGTACTCGGTTTGATCCAGATGCGACAACGACAAAGGTTCGAACTTACCCTGAATGAATCGGGTAACACCTGTGCCCGTTCCCACCCATAGCACATCACCGGTTTTGTGCAGTGCTACGACAAAATCAGCAGGTAAACCTTCGCGAGTGGTGTAACTTTGCAGTTGGTTTGCCTGATAATGG
>NZ_JAIWOI010000236.1 GCF_020217005.1 Rheinheimera sp.
TTCAGGCCCTGTGCAGTGCCAATCCATATGCTTCCGTCCTGTAAAGGCAGTATGGCCCTGACTTCGTTAGATAATAAACCTGAATTCCGATCCACCAGCTTAGTCACCTGGCCACTGCTGTATATAAACAGACCTGCAGCATAAGTACCGATCAGCACATCGCCGGAGGAGGTTTCGGCCAGACTTAATACCGATTGCTCAGGCACTAAGTTTTTCTCAGTCACAAGCTTCCCATTCAGATAACGAGCAACACCACGGGCAGTACCAATCCAGAGACTACCGTCAGAATGTTGTAATACAGTCCGGACGAAATTGTCGGGCAATCCTTGTTCAGTACTTAAGGTGGTAAAGGGAGCATCCCGCAGGCGGAATAAGCCGCCATTGGTACCTAACCAGATACTGTGTTCATGATCTTCAAAAATGGTCAATACCCTGTTGTTTGGCATGCCATGTCTGGCCGTCAGCTGTTCTAGGCCATAATTACTTAGACGGAAAATCCCTTCCTCTACTGTGCCTATCCACAAATCGCCCTGATGATCAACCAGCAGTCTGGAAATGGCGGTTTGCTGCAATTCAGCTTGTACTAAAACAAAGTCATTACCCTGTCTCTGATACAAGCCCCGTTCAGTCCCCAAATATAAGCTGTTGTTGTAGTTAGCCAGAGCAAACACAGGAATTTTAGGGCTTTGCGGAACAGGATTCAGCTTTCCCTGCTGCAAATGCACCAGACCTTCAGCAGTTCCTACCCAAAGTCCATCTTTGTCGTCGTTGAATAAACTGTAAATGGTATTGCTCGGTAAGCCGTGATGACGGGTCCACTGCTGGCGTGTTCCATCTGTTTGCAGGCAAAACAATCCACCGCCTTCAGTGCCTACCCATAACTGGCCTTTTGCATCGCCCCTTACTTCATTCACAAGCGACGACACAGGATCTACCGGTCGCCATTGTTGATCCTCTAATAAGGCTACCCCCCCTCTTGATCCTCCCAATAGCAAACGACCTTTAGGATCTAAATGCAAAGCACGGATACCAGAATCAGGTAAACCCGTTTGTTGTTCACGGCCAAAGACTTTAAATTCACGGCCATTGTATCGGGCCACCCCTTCCCAGGTAGCAAACCAGAGGTAACCGTCAGGCGTCTGACTGATACTATTGATGGTGTTGTGAGGTAATCCCTGGCGGGTATTCCAGCTTTCGCGGAAATAGTCTGTTAAGGCTGCGGTAGCTGCCACTGCATTAAAAGGCAAGCACAACCATAGCTGCAACAACAGTAAAGCTGAGCAAAGTCCGGTGCTTCTTTTGGCTAAGATTTTGATATATTTGAAACAAACTAACATCAGCGCCATCCCAGTCAGCAGATGGTTTCATTTTTTCTAATAAAACCACCTTACTCTATTTTTATGACCGGGAAAACTAAAAAAATATAAATTCGAATGACGTTATGGTTACGCTTTTGTTACAACCTGAGCTGTAGATTCCCGCACTACTAATGTTGGTGCGACTTTGGCAGCGACCTGTTGAGCTGCTTTATCATTTTGTTCAATGACCATGATCATTTTGGTGGTAGCCAGCTGCGCCATTTGCCGCACAGGACGACGGATCGTCGTTAAAGCAGGGATCACTCTGGACGCTAGTAAGTTGTCATCAAAGCCCGCCACAGACAGTTGCTGTGGAATGGCGATGCCCATTTGATGCGCCACTTTCAGCACACCGGCTGCCATTTGATCATTGTTCGCGAAAATAGCTGTAGGCAAAGGTGTTTGACTCAGCAGACTGCGGGCACACTCGATGCCGGTTTCATAAGTGTTATTGCCCTCCATGATCCGCTCAGCCTTGAGTGTAATACCATAAGCTGACAAGCCTAATTTGAAACCTTCCATCCGCTCAGTAGAGGATTTATAACGCTGCGGACCGCTGATAAAGGCGATATCCTGATGCCCCAGCTGAGCAAAATAGCGAGCCATTTCGGCGGCGGCCGAGCGGTCATCCGACACCACAATATGTTGGGGCTCATCGATGCTAACCGAAGTCAGCCGCACATAAGGACGGCCAGCATTTTTTAGTGCTTCGGCCAATGACTCCAGTTCAGAGACTGGCGGCAGTACTATCACCCCATCCAGTTTGGATCTGTTGATAAAGTTCAGACAGTCCTGCACTAGCGTTTCACTGCGGTAGCGGCAAGGGTGCACGACCAGCTCGTAACCCAAAGTTGAACAAATCTCCAGAACTCCCCGCTGTACGTCGTCTAAATACAAAGCATCAGGGTTGTCATAGATTAAACCCAACAAATAGGAACGGCTGGACGCTAGACCACGGGCCTGAGTGTTTGGCGAATAATTCAGTTCAGCAATAATTTTTTCGACCCTGACTCTGGTGCTATCACCGACGCTTAAAGAGCCATTGATCACCCGCGACACTGTGCGCTTGGACACACCGGCCAGACGAGCGACATCATTAATGGTCGAACTTTTTTGTATCATCCACTATTCCTATTATTTATCGTTGGCCAATAAAGCAGGCCTATAACAAGCCAGACTGATTTCAATGGCTGCTTGTTTTACTGCAGCAACCAAGTCAGGGATACGTTGTTTGCATAAAATACTGGTTAGGCCTGTGACACCAACGGAAGCCACCACTGAGCCCTGAGCATTACGGATTGGCACAGCAATACAACGCACATTGGCCTGATACTCCTGATCATCCAGGGCATAACCCCGTCCCAGAACACTTTGCAATTCTACCCGCAAGCCAGCCAGATCGGTAATGCTTTGTGGTGTCCGCGCGGCCATGTGCTGCAGACCAGGCAAAGTTGTCAGTTGATCAAAATAGTTAAAAGCTAAAAACACTTTGCCACCGGCAGAGCAATGCAGATCAGCCAGAAATCCTGGCCGTGCAGCTAAATGACTTGGGTTAGGACTGTCACAAACTTCTGCGATTAAAGCGCCGTCCGGCCGCGGCAAGGCCAGGTGACTGGTAAGCCCTGTCTGTATAGTAAGTTTATGCAACACAGGCACAGCCAACTGATGTAAATGATGGTGCTGTAGCAGATCCAGCCCCATTTTGTACAAGCTACTGCCGACCCGATATTTCTTACCTTCCTTGTATAACATTTGCTGCTGACAAAGTGTCTGTAGTATGCGAAAGGCGCTGGTTCTGGGCACCGATAGCTGCTGTTCAAGCTGAGATAAAGTTAAGCCAGAACCTGATGCCGCCACTAACTCCATCATGCGGCAGGCATTGGCAAGATTTGGGATTAAATAGCTGGTCATTACAGCTCCTAAAGCCCAAATAAGCTGGGCAAAAATTCACTGATCGCCGGCACGTAAGTCACCAGCAGCAGAACTACAACCATGGATGCATACATAGGTAGCAGTGGCTTGATGAGCGACTCGAGCTTAGTTTTAGCCACAGCACAAGCGACAAACAACACGCTACCTACAGGAGGAGAAATTAAACCAATCGACAGGTTTAAAATCATCATAATGCCAAAATGCAATGGACTCATGCCCAGCTCAACCGCCACAGGCAGGAATATAGGGGTGAAAATCAGCACTGCGGGTGTCATGTCCATAAAGGCCCCTACTACCAATAAAATAATATTGATCAATAACAGAATCAGCAGCGGATTTTCACTTAAGGTCAATAATCCCTGGCTGACAGTTTGTGGGATATTCTCGTAGGATAAAATCCAGGACATAGCGGCTGAAGTTGCAATAAGCGCCATCACTATGGCTGTGGTTTCAGCTGATTTCAGCAAAATTGCTGGTAGCTCTTTTACCTTGACTTCACGATACACGCAAACCGCCAGAATAAAGGAATAGACTACAGCTATGGCACCTGCTTCAGTAGCGGTAAAAGCGCCACTGATAATGCCGCCTATCACTAAAATAATCATCAGCAGGCTAGGAATAGCTGCCGCCATTTTTTTAAAGGTTAAAGACAAGGGCAGACGGGCCGCTAAAGGATAACCTTTCATTTTGGCGTAGCCGGCACAGACCAGCATCAACCCCAACCCGAGCAAAATACCCGGTAAGTACCCGGCGACAAATAATGCGGCTATAGATACCCCGCCGCTGGCAATGGCGTAAACAATCATTATATTACTGGGCGGGATCAACATCCCCGTTGTTGCAGCTGCAGCTGTCACAGCTGCACTGTAATTGACCTCATAGCCCTGCTTTTTCATCTCTGGCACCATAAAACTGCCTATCGCAGAAGTTGCAGCTACAGCAGAACCTGAAATAGCGCCAAATAACATGCAGGACAACACATTCACTAAGGCTAATCCTCCGGGCAAACTGCCCACTAAGGCCATAGCGGCTTCAATCAAACGTTTGGCTATACCACCACGCCCCATCAACAGGCCTGAGAGTACAAAAAACGGGATGGCCAACAAGGCGAAGCTATTTAAACCTCCTGCCATTCGTTGCGCCAGTGTAGTCACAGCAGGCAATAAATCCATCGACAGCAACATAGTGCACAATGTCGCTAAACCAATACAAAAGGAAATCGGCACGTTCAGTAACAATAAAAGAAAAAATACGCTCACTAAAATAAGTGCAGACCATTCCATTATTCAGACTCCTCTGCCGGAACTAATTGAATTTTCGCCGCCAGGCAGCGCAGCTGACATAGCCCATAAAAAGCAATCAAAACCCCAGCTAAGGGCAAGACCATATAGATCCAGGCGATTCGGATACCCAAAGCTGCCGACATTTGATTGAGCTCATAGGTAAGCCAAACCAATTCTCCTCCACCCCATACCATTACTATGGAAGAAAACACCACCACTGCGGCGGTCAGCACAAAAGCGATACGATGTTGCCATAGAGGCGGCATTCTGCTGGTAACAATATCAAGTCCCAAATGTTGACCAGTTCTGTATGCATAAGCTGCACCCAACATGGCAATCCATAGCAGTAAACAACGGGCAATTTCTTCAGTCATTGAACTTGGGTTTGTTAACACAAAACGGGATAACACTTGCCAGCACACCACCAACACTATGGCAGCCATTAAGAACATGAGGCTACGTTTTAAAAGCCAATCTACCCACAGCACTAATTTAGTCATTGGACACCTCCACTGTTTCAACCTGAACCTGCGCAATTTCGGCCATCAGATTACCAACCTCGGTGCCCTGCAGAGATTGATGCAGTGGCTGCACAGCGGCAGCAAAAGCGGCTTTATCCGGGTAAATCACTTCAACCCCCGCAGCTTTCACTTTGGCAAGGGCATCGTCACTGGCTTTTTGCCATAATTCCCGCTGGAAACGTACCGAGTCTTTCATCGCCAGTTCCAGCCAAGCTTGTTGCTCCCTGCTCAGGCTATTCCAGACAGGCAAACTCATTAAAATCACATCCGGAACTGAAGTATGCTCGTCCAGACTGTAGTATTTGGACAGTTCGTAATGGCGGGACAAATAGAAACTTGGCGGATTATTTTCCGCGCCATCCACCACACCTTGTTGCAAGGCGGTATAAAGCTCGCCCCAATCCACCGGAGTAGCCGCGCCACCTAAAGTTTGTACCATCTGTACTGAGGTTTGACTATTTGGAACCCTAAACTTTAAGCCTTTTAAATCACCCGGCTCACGCACCGCTTTGTTTGTCGTGTAAAAACTGCGGCTGCCAGCATCGTAATAACCTAAACCATGCAAGCGGGCTCCATGCATCGAATTGAGCAAATCCTGACCTATAGGACCATTTAAAACAGCCCACAAATGAGCACTGTCCCTGAACACGTAAGGCACACTAAAGACCTGCATTCTGGGCACAAAACCTTCCAGTGGGCTTGCGGATACTTTAGTTAAAGCCAGGCTGCCAATTTGCAGCAGTTCGATAAGCTCACGCTCTGAACCCAGCTGGCCGCCGCTGTAGATCTGAATATGCATCTGACCTTTGGAGTAGTGCTCCAACCTTTGAGCCATAAACACCATAGCTTTGTGAACTACGTGCTCCTGATCCAGAGAATGCCCCATCCGTAAGGTGATCTGCTCTTGCTGACGCTGACAGCCTGTCGTGAATAGCAGAGTCGTCAAACCGCAGCACAGCAGCACGCCGCGCAGTGAAAAGAGTTTCATCGTCTAACCTACCTGTTGCTTTCCCTTTGTGCCTAAAGCTGCTGCATTATTGACGAAGTTCTGTCGTTCCCATCACATAAGGCGCTCTGTGTATCGGAACTCAAGCCCTAGTCGCCTCAGTGAAGCGCCTGTTTACTCAGGGATATATTTTTTATAAGTCAGCGCTCGTACCGCTGGCGCTGTCGAAGGACACACTGTCTAGTGCAGTGATTGTTATCCTTTATACCCAAGTCGCCCCTTGCTCAGAAACTCGCGGCTTGAGGTCACTTGCTGTAGTACACTTTACTAAATGGAGCTCTCCCCAGAGCTCCAAAACCCTTATCGCAATTGATCTGGACCAAACTTATCCATATCGTGATAATCCAGATTCTCACCAGCCATACCCCAAATAAAGGCGTAACTGCCCGTACCTACGCCACTATGAATAGACCAGGGTGGAGAAACCACGGCCTGTTCGTTGCCCAGCCACAAATGTCTGGTTTCTGTAGGTTCTCCCATAAAGTGGCACACCGCCTGACCTGGGGTCAGGTCAAAGTAGAAATAGGCTTCCATCCGTCTGTCATGCTGATGCGCTGGCATAGTATTCCAAACACTGCCCTGACTCAGCACTGTTAAGCCCATTTGCAGCTGGCAGGTCTGTACCACCTCTTTAATCATCAACTGATAAATAACGCGCTCATTACTGGTGGCTAAGGCCCCCATCTCCAGCTTTTTACATTGATTCATCCGCACATGCTGCACCGGATAACTGTGATGAGCTGGGGTAGAATTTAAGTAAAACTTGGCGGGCTCATTAGCCTTTAGACTATGGAAACTGACATTCTTACAGCCCATCCCGAGATACAAAGCTTCTTTGTTCGCCAGCTCGTATTGAACACCGTCCACTTCGAC
Source organism: Rheinheimera sp. (assembly GCF_020217005.1). GTDB lineage: Bacteria > Pseudomonadota > Gammaproteobacteria > Enterobacterales > Alteromonadaceae > Pararheinheimera. The sequence continues at coordinate 6,974 of NZ_JAIWOI010000236.1, forward strand.
AAAACCTGTACCGCCGACGTTGATCACACCCAATTCACGGCGCTGCAGAAAAAACTCAGCTTTCAGCGCATCCACAGTTTGCAATGTAACAGGCGCCTGTACCGGCACTGCACTGCCGACTATCAAACGTTCGTAGTGGGTGTAACACAATACCAGTTGATCGGCCTGCATCAGGTTATCGATCAGAAAATTCTGCCGCAGCTTTTCGGTGTCATAGTGTTTGACGTCATTCGGCGCCGTGGCAAAACGGTTTTCAAAAATTACATTCATGTTTTTCTCCTGCAAAAACCAAAGTAATTGACGCTGCAACGAGGCGCCAAGTGACCGGGCCCCCAATCACACAGGCGTACTATGTGGTTGAGGCGAGAAACGCGGTCAACAAAGTTGCGGCTTTAAGTAAGCAGATTTGGCGCACTCTAGCGCGCTAACCAGCCTCCATCTACAGCCAACACATGGCCATTAACATAATTACTGGCGCCACTGGCTAAAAACACAGCTGCGCCCGCTAAATCTTCAGGCTCCCCCCAACGACCGGATGGGATCCGAGCCAGAATAGCCTGATTGCGAACCTGGTCTTGTTGCAAAGCGAAAGTGTTGTCGGTACGAAAATAACCAGGTGCAATGGCATTGATATTTACACCAGCACCAGCCCATTCGTTGGCAAGGGCTTTGGTTAAACCTGTAATAGCATGTTTACTGGCGGTATAAGCAGGCACAGTAATGCCACCGCTGTAAGACAGCATAGAAGCGATATTGATGATTTTCCCCTGACCACGTTTGAGCATCTCAGCTCCCAACAGTTGCGACAGCAAAAAGGCTGAATCCAGATTTACCCGCATCACGTTTTGCCATTCCTGCATGGGGTAGTCCACTGCGGGGGCGCGAAATATAGTGCCACCACAATTGACCAGAATATCGACTTGCCCAAGCGCCAAAGCCTGTTGTGCCAATGAACGAACCTGCTCTAAATCCGATAAATCAGCAGCTAAGGCAGTAGCCTGACCACCTTGCGCCTGAATTTCAGCGACAGTTTTATTGGCGCCATCTAATTGAGAACTGCAGCAAATCACAGAAGCCCCAGCCTGAGCCAATGCCTGCGCTATGGCTTTTCCTAAACCCCGGCTGGCGCCAGTGACTAGCGCCCTTTGGCCCCGCAATGAAAATAAAGCTGACATTCTTAACTCCTTTTTTGCCTGAATCGCTGCACTTTAGCCTCACCATTGAGAGTGCAACCACAACACATTTAATGCCCAAAACAGTCGCGAAGTTCAGTTCAAACAGAATTAATTTCACATCTGGAACAAAATCTATTTTGTGCCGCAGAAAAATTAGAACAATTACCCAATAAAAACAAAAGCTTAACAATAAAACCCAATTTAAAACCCACAACAAAACTGATTTTTTTTTGTGCGACGTTTGACAGTAATCTAAGCTTGGTGTTAGCTTTTTGCCATCGGTGGCACAAAATTGCAAGCACTTTTTGCCACCGGTAGACAAAATCAACAGGGAGTCGCACAAAGCGTCTTCCACTATTAAAAATACAGCTGGCATGTACTGGCTGAACGCTTTGAACCAGACAGGACGAGGTAGAGATCATGGCCAAAACCAACACGCCATTTCACCCGAATAAAGTTGCGTTAGCTTTCGCTATCGCAGGTTGTACTTCAATATTTTCAATTTCAGCGCAACAAACCACCGACACTAAAGCGTTGGACGAAAAAATTGAAGTGATCGAAATTAAAGGCAGCTTCCGCGATTCGTTGTCCAACGCACTGAACCAAAAACGTCAATCCGACGGAGCTATAGACGCCATACTGGCCGAAGACATTGCTGATTTCCCTGATCTGAACCTTGCAGAATCTTTACAACGTATTCCCGGTATAGCCATTTCACGTGCCGCAGGTGAAGGTCGTCAGATTTCGGTTCGGGGCTTAGGCCCTGAATTTACCCGGGTCCGAATCAACGGTATGGAAGCCGTATCGACCAGCGGTGGTACAGACCAAATAGGTGGCGCAAACCGTGGCCGTGGTTTTGACTTTAACACTTTCTCCTCTGACCTTTTCAGCTCCTTAACTGTGCGTAAAACCGCATCAGCTGATGTAGAAGAAGGCTCTTTAGGCGCTACAGTCGATTTAAAAGCCGCTCAACCTTTTGACTATGATGGCTTTACCTTCGCAGCTTCCGGTCAGATGGGTTACAACGACTTATCTGAAAAGTCTGATCCTAAAACCTCATTTTTAATCAGCAATATTTTTGCCGATGGTAAATTTGGCGCTTTGTTTTCAGCCTCTTACTCAGAACGTCAGCTCAAAGATCAGGGTGCAAGCACTGTCCGCTGGAACAATGTCAATGACTTCGGCTTTTATCAGGGTAATGCAACGGCTCCTGAGCTGGAGGAAATCAACAATGCATTCAGACCACGTTTACCACGTTACGATTCCTATACTCATGACATGGACAGGTTGGGTTTAAGCTCGTCTTTCCAGTTCAGACCTGACGAAGATACCAAGATTGATTTAGATATTTTGTATGCCAAAACAGATGCAACCCGTAATGAAGTATTTTTGCAGGGTATTTTAAACGCTGGTGCAAACAGGCCAACCAATGCAACAGCAGCATCAGGTAATACAGGTGTGATGAATGTTGTCGACTATTTCATCGACGATACCAATACTATGACCTACGGTAGTTTCGAAAATGCCACCATCCGGGCTGAAAACCGTTTCGATGAATTAGGTACAGAGTTTTTGCAATACAACCTGTCACTGAAACGTCACCTGACCGACGATTTGAGTATGGACGCCATGGTGGGTACGGCCAAGTCAGAATTTGACAACCCGGTACAAACCACTTTAGTCGCAGAAAAACGTGGAGTGGCCTTTGCTTATGACTACAGAGGGGCCAACAGAGAAAGCCCCGCTTTGACTTACGGTGCCGGAGTATTTGACCCAACCGGCTGGACATCCAACAGCGTGCGCTTACGCCCTTTAGGAGCGGAAAATACCTTTGATACTGCAGAGCTGAATT